>QIJI01000132.1 GCA_003231795.1 Gammaproteobacteria bacterium | reverse complement strand
AACAGAGGCATCAACGTCAATAACAGTCAGGCACGTGGTTGCGGTACGATATCCGCGTGGAATAGGGGAAACTTTTTTACTCATAATATGTTCCATAATGTAGGTTAGCAAAATTAGAAATCTCAATCAGTCGGAAAATAAGAATGTAGGCAGCATAAATTGCGCTTGCCTACACTATGGGCCATAATGTAGTCAATAATGAGTAATTAGTCAACACCATGGGTCAAGATGTAGATTTAGGAATTGCCGGAACGGTCACACAGGCTGATCTGGCGCCATTACGAGACAGCGCCAGACTGGGCGAATCATCAGGGCGGCGGCTATGGAGACCAGGGTAAACATCCGCTGGCCTGGGCTGTAGCGGTTTATGTTGATAACCAACTTTGCCGGGTAAACAACGCTCGTAGTGCCGGGCGGGAATGGAACAGTATTGACAAGCTCGGCGGCTGGTTATGCGAACAGGGATTCTGGTACTGGTGGACCCGCAATGACCTGGAACCGGTCGGAAGCGCACTAGCTGAAAACGACGAAGCGGTCGAAATACCCTCGCCCGCATTTATCGATCCTCCGTTCTCACCGTTTTAATGAACCTCGAGACTAAAATGGATTTCCGTTTCCGTGCTTTTGCGGAAGACGCTCCGGGTGCAATCTGGCAATCCCATTTCAAACGCCTGTGGCCTGCTTACAAGCGCTGGTTTTTGCGTTACGGCGAAGCCGACAGACCGACCTATCTCGAATCACTAAACGCGCTGAAACGATATATGCCGAAATTATTGCCGGTGTACGACGCCATGGTTGATCTTGCCGGTGGTGGAGATCATGCGGCGCGCTTTCTGGCGCAATATTCTCCCCCGCCATTATTTCGTGGCTGTTCACAGGCCGTTTATTTAGCCGACGAAGCCGTCATGGTGCGCAGTTATGACTATTCGCCCTATGTGTTCGATGGCTTGCTCATGCAATCGAAATTCGGCGAGCGCCAGGTGATCGCGATGATGGACTGCATGTCCGGCGTGCTCGACGGGATTAATAGCGACGGGCTCGCGGTATCCATGTCATTTGGTGGACGCGAAGAATTCAGCGAAGGCTTCGGGATTTCTATTCTGTTGCGCTACCTGCTTGAATTTGCCGGCAACGTCAGCGAAGCCTGCGACCTGATCAAGACCGTCCCAGTGCAGGGTGCCTATAACGTCATGCTGCTTGATCGGGAGTCTAAATTTGAAACCGTCGCACTGGCAGCTAATCGAGAACCCGAGTTTCTCGGCACTAGTGTTTCAACCAACCATCAGTCCGACAGTCACTGGCCGCTTTACGAAGAAAAGGTACAGACCCACGAACGCTTCCAATACCTGAGCCAGATGAATCAGGTGGGCCAACTTAGCGCACAGGCATTCACGCGCGAATTTTTAACGCCCCCGCTCTATCACACTCAGTTCGCCAAAGGATTTGGAACCCTCTATGACGCCGCTTTTTATCCGCAGAAAGGCAGTTGCGAGTATTTCTGGCCTCAAAATACATGGACTTTCAATTTCGACTCGTTTGCAGATCGCGAGTATCAAATCGCGTTTATCGATCCGGCGGGTTATCCGGAGAAGAGTCAGTCCTATGGCGAGATCTACACCAGCCAGCCGCTGCCGATATTGCAGTTTTAAGACGGCCCATCGACATCAGTGTTACAGGACCATGTAATCTTCAGGCTAACTGAGGATAACCGTGTTTAACTGATTTTTTCTGAAATTTCTCGATCCGCCAGTAGGCTGGTGGATCGGTCATCTCGAGGCTCTGGAGATACAGCGCACGACGAACATCGGCGAGCTTTGCGCTGCTAAAGGTGCGGAATATAGCGTTGCGCATGCGCTCGAGGGTATCTTTATCTTCGCTGGCGCGTGCGACGTAGGGGATTCCGGGGGCCCTGTGAGTTCGCCCCAGCTTACGGATACCATCGACACTGGCCGGCTGATACCATTCGAGTAACGCATAGGTCACGCAGTCGATTGCCGCAACATCGGCTTCTCCTTTGCGAACCATTTCGATGCTGTTGGCATGACTTCCGCTAATCTTCACCTCGGAAAAAAAACGTCCCTGGCGGTTCAGCGGAGCGACCAATGCTCGCAACGCGCCCATTCCAGAGTGGGACTCGGGTCCATTGATGGCACAGACGGCACCCCGCATTTTTAAGACATCGTCGCTGGGGTAATCTTCGCGCACGATGACGACGCTGCTATAATCGTATCCTTTACATCCTGCTGCCCCGTAGTGTGGCGTCGCGATCGGGACCAGTTTATCGGCATAACGATTCACCAGGTCATACCCGCAGCACTGGCTCAAACAAAGTGCCGGATTTTCCCACAGCTTATCCAATGGCAGACCATGGACCAGTTTTCGGGGAACGTCGGCGATACCTTCCAGCCTGAGGTTGCGCGCCATTTCTTTCCACAGGCTGTCGAGTGCGCCACGGATTTCCGGCAAATTGTACATCGGCATACTGGCTACGCGCATTCGATCCCTGCTAAAAACGGTCGATAGGACTCAGCACAATACCATGCAATGGGCCTTATATTGGCAAATTTTGGAATTGACGCCTTGAACCGAAGGGTCCGGCGCTCCGGCAATTTAAATCACAACCCGATTCATCCAGAATTAATCAGAGACTCCCTAGATATAAACACCGGTTGAGGCTCAAACACCAAAACCTGCAAAAGTCCTTGATTAATATTAACTGCTACTTGTGGAGTAAAATTTATATCGCAAGCCACTGCTGTCCCGTTAACTTTCGATGAATTCGGCTAGTAGCCTTTTTGATAAAAGCCGGGTGGATGCGTAGTAGCCTGTGAGACATGAAAATCAATAAAGAGCCCGTCATTCCGTTCAGCGTTTT
>QIJI01000344.1 GCA_003231795.1 Gammaproteobacteria bacterium | reverse complement strand
AATGCAACAGGCCTGGTCGAACGTATTCGCGATCATGTTCGCGTCAGGATTTGAAAAACAGGATCTGATCCGCGCCGTTATCTATGTCACGGTGCCTGGTTCGGTCGCACTATATCGCCAGGTACGCGACGAAATGCTCGATGGCCATCTATGTGCCAATACCTACGTCGAGATTTCAGCACTGGCCGCGCCACAATTTCTGGTAGAAATTGAGGCCGAAGCAGTCAGAGAATAATGAATGCACCGGTCTTTTAACAAACACACGAAAAGGTAGATAGAAAATAGCGGGTGTTCGCGGCAGATTTGAACATGCTTCTCCAAATCGCGCGCCAGATCACATAAATTGCCAGCAAATTTCGCCAAAATTGTGCACTGAAGCTAGTTGGCTATTTAAAAACTGTTCTGCCGCTACGGGGCAGTAAAATAATTGGTGTTTCGAAGTTTCTGCTTCGGGTTTATAATCGCCACCGAAAAGGCAGGAACCTTTCAAAATAACTAATAACTAAGGGCTTGAGGAGTTATATTTGCACAGTGTGACGCAAAAAGAGTTGCTGTTTGAGTGTTTTGGCACGGTCTACTTTACCGTTTATGCTGATTTCAATTGCCCTTTTTGTTACGCGCTGAACGAACGTATCTTTGCGATGGATCTGGATCATACGATTGATTTTCGTCTGATTCAGCATGCACCGGAAACTCACAGCAAACAGGGCAGTCTCGAATTGCTCAGCGAACTCACGATGGAAGTGGCCGAAGTCCGGCGTCGCTTACCGAGCACCGAAATCAATATACCCGTATTTCGCCCCAATTCGGCCGCCGCCACATCATTGGTGTACGCGATTGGCAGGGATGATCCGGTCGAGGCAGCGCGACTGCGCCGGGCAATTTTTCGCGCACTTTGGGTAGACGGACAGGATATCTCCGATCCCGACATCCTCGCCTTCCTGCTGCTGGAACTCGATATAGAGCTGCCTTCACGGAGAGATCTATCGAATATCGAATTGACTGCCTGGCAGTCTGAGTGGGCCAACAATTCGGAGTTCGATCGTAATCTACCTGTCGTTATCAGCGAAAGTGGTGAGACTGCCATCGGGTTTCTGCTGCAACCCGAGCTGGATGCGTTTCTCGAATCAGGATCAATGATATCGGACAACGTAGTCGACGACGTTTGGCAGCCGCAAAAGCGTCAGCGGATATTGGTGCTGGACAACGACGCCCAAAGCCTGCGCATGATTGTAGAGCAAATGCACGATGCACAGGTCGAGGTGGTCGAAGATTTCATCGGGCTTATCGCGCATGCACGTAATCTCGGCATGCCGGATCTGTTGCTGGTGAATGCCTCGTTTATCGAAAATGTCAGCGGCAGTGACTGGTGGCGAAATGTAACCAATTCAGATCCGAATCCTGCGACCCCGATAATTCATATTCTGGACAAACAGACCCCTGTCGCCGAGGCGGCCGCGTTTGCAGCAGGTGCGGCCGATATTGTTGCCAAACCATTTCATCCAAAGCTGCTGCGCTCGCGTCTCAATTCGCATTTGCAGGCGCGCCGGTCACAGCAGAAAATCATCAACGACAGTCACGTCGATGCCCTGACATCGATTTGTAACCAGCGTGAATTCGATTCACAGCTATCCAGAGAATGGAGCCGAAGTGCGCGAACCGGGACCTCACTCGCATTGTTGATGATCGATGTCGACAAACTCAGGGCCTACAACGATACCTATGGGCATTTGCACGGAGACGATTGCCTGGTGACGGTGGCACAGGAACTCTGCAAATGCCTGCGCCGTTGCGAAGATCTGGTTGCCCGTTATAAAGGAGGTCTGTTTACAGCGTTGCTGCCTGGGATCGAAACCGAAGGTGCGCTCACGGTAGCTCAGGGTTGTGCGCAGGCAATTGTGGACGCGAAGATCCCGCATCCGGCCTCGTCAGTGGCATCCCATGTAACCCTTAGCATTGGCGTCGCGTCGATGGTACCGATGCATGAACAAAGCTACACCCTGATCGTCGAACAGGCCGAAAATGCGCTGTACCAGGCCAAACAAAAAAATTCCAGTGCCGTTTGCGCGTTTGACCAGAACCCCTGACCTTCTAAATCGATGACCCCAATTGAGCCCAACCCGGATCGAGTTCAATGCTCGCTGTCACCGTTGCGACAACAATACATTGCAATAAACGCTCAGGCGCCGGCCTTTTCGAGTTCCAGCCATTCCTGCGGAGAACTTCCAAAAGCGAACATTACGTGTTTCTGGTAGGCGGGGCGTTCAGATAAACGCGCATACCAGGCTGCAATTGCCGGCAGATCAGGTCTATCAATATCCAGATTAAAATATTTATACATGATTGATCCGAGCGGGATATCACCAATACTAAAGCCGTCATCGACAACAAACTCACGGTTTTCCAGGTGTTGCTCCAGTACCCGCAGATGTTTAATCGCAGCATCTGCGCACTGACGTATTTTCACGACATCCTGATCTTGCTTTTCACGTCGTACCTGGTTGAAAAATATTTCCATCAAATTGGGCGTAATATTCGATTTGCACCAGTCCATCCATTGATCCGCAAGCGC
>QIJI01000512.1 GCA_003231795.1 Gammaproteobacteria bacterium | reverse complement strand
GGAGGATGACGGACAAACCAGGCAGTTCCATAGCGATGTTCAGGTACTGGATCTACTTGAAGATCTGCAACAGACAATCGAGTTGCATCTGGGGGATAAAACCCTGGCTGAGTTTCTACCTAAGAAACCTCTGATCAATTCTGAAATCGGGTCATCGAATGAAAATAATCTCGTTTAACGTCAATAGCGTGCGCCAGCGATTGCATCAACTACAGTCGGTTATCGACCGGCATGCGCCCGAATTTATCGGATTGCAGGAAACCAAGGTACAGGATCACGAGTTTCCCGTGGACGCCATTAACGAGTTGGGTTACCAGGTTCTGTATATGGGCCAGAAAACGCATTACGGAGTTGCGTTACTGTCACGTCAGAACTGCATCAAACCGCGTTATGGATTTCCTGGAGATAACGAGGAAGCGCAAAAGCGTTTTATCGGCGGGGAGTTTGATTTAAACGGAACGGCTTACCATATTTATAATGGATATTTCCCACAAGGAGAGAGTCGGGATCATCCGCTCAAATTTCCGGCCAAGCAAAAGTTTTATCGCGATTTGAATCAGTATCTGGACGTTTATGACATGGCCAGTGCAAGAGTCATCATCATGGGTGACTACAATATCGCACCGCAGGATTCGGATATCGGCATTGGTGCTGAAAACGCCAAACGCTGGCTCAAAACCGGCAAAGCGAGTTTTTTACCGGAAGAGCGCGAGTGGTTTGAAAAGCTGGTTGCACTCGGACTACATGACGGCTTTCGTCTCTGTCACGCTGACGAGGCCAATTGCTTTAGCTGGTTTGACTACCGCAGTCGTGGGTTTGACGCCGACCCAAAACGGGGTTTGCGTATCGATCATTTGATGGTATCTGAACTACTTCGATCTGCGGTGGTCGATGCAGGGGTCGATTACGATGTTCGGGGTATGGAAAAGCCGTCCGATCATGCCCCAGCCTGGATCGAAATCGATGATTGTCGTGGCGTGTAACAACTCATACTGAGAAGGAGATAAATATGTTTGGCAGACCTAGTGAAATACCATCGGCGACGCAGGCTTTACCGGGGCGCGACGAGATGATGCAGTTAAATCCTGCGCACCTGGTGTTGGGAACTTCAATGATGGAACCCTTTCCGCAGGATAGTGAACAAATAGTTTTGGGACTCGGGTGCTTCTGGGGTGCCGAGCGTAAATTCTGGAATTTGTCCGGGGTCTATACAACTGCGGTTGGTTATGCCGGCGGCCATACTCCGAATCCGAGTTATCAGGAAGTTTGTTCCGGCATGACCGGACATAACGAAGTGGTGCTGGTGGTGTATTTTCCAGCCCAGATCAATTTCGATGATCTGCTCAAAACTTTCTGGGAGTCGCACAATCCCACCCAGGGAATGCGCCAGGGAAATGACCAGGGAACCCAGTATCGTTCGGGCATTTATTACAGCCTCGAAAGCCAGAAAAGTGCGGCGGAAAATGGCCTGCAACAATATCAGCAAAATCTCCAGCAAGCCGGCTATACTCAGATAACAACCGAGATCCAGGAGGTTGGTCCCTTCTACTATGCAGAGGACTACCATCAGCAGTACCTGGAAAAAAATCCGTCCGGCTATTGTGGTTTGGGTGGTACTGGGATATCTTGCTAGAAACTTGGTCAAATAGTTCGTCTAACTCTTTGATTATAATAATAATAGACGAAATTTAGATTACCTGATATCCAGATAAAATGGCGTATTGTTATGAAACAAACGGGTGGTTGCCGGTCCGCAGGCGCGGGATTGGCAGTATTCATTACATTAGCAACGATTTTTTCAACTGCCGCAGTCGCGGCCAATCAATCCTTGCAACAGACGTCGAAGTCGCTGGCGCTAGCCATTACTGTTGATGCGGAGCATTTCATTGAGCTTTTTCGATCGGTACCGAATCTAGTAATTATCGATTCCCGGCATTACCAGGATTATACCCAGGGATATATTGAGACATCGACTAATCTGCCTTTGCGCGATACCAATTGTGGCTCGTTAAAAAAACTGACAAAAAACAAGGATCAGGCGCTGGTGTTCTACCACAATGGCAGTCTTGCTGATGCCAGTATTGATGCGATTCATATCGCGTCAGCCTGCGGTTACCAGCAACTCTTCTGGTTTCGCGGTGGATTTGTTGAATGGACGGATAAGGATTATCCCTACCTGATCGAGTAGCCTGTTGCTGTCTCGCTTCTATAGTTTCAAATTTATTATCAGCGTCGCGTTGCTGTGGCTGGGCGCGCTAGCCTATGGTCTGGCGATCTACAGTACCCAGGTGTATCAAGCCCATGCGGTCGAGAACAAACTCGACTCACTACAATCGCTGCTCGAATTAAAAAGCAGGGAATCCATCGCCGATCTGTACCAAAGGCAAAAACTTTTTGCCTTCAAGATGCAAAGCGAGGAACCTTTTCGGAAAGCCCTGACGGCGGGTGATGCGGCTGCCATCGAAGCCTGGCTGAACGAAGGTTATAACCGATATCAGGTTGTTGCCGGCAAGTTCAGGCCGAAGGCTCTGGTGGTGCGGGATTTGTCCGGTGCCATCTTCGCACAGAGCGGCGACGATGGC
>QIJI01000158.1 GCA_003231795.1 Gammaproteobacteria bacterium | reverse complement strand
GTCAAGCGTACCGATGTAGATGATAGTGCCTTACAAGGGCCAGTGGATGCTTTTATCGAGCCGACTTCGATTACCGTTCTTGGTATTACCTACAATGTCGATGTAGGCACAAGTTATGAAGGATTCCCGGATGCAAGCTCCTTTTTCAATGCGCTACAAATCGGCGATGTGATCGAGATTCAGGACGATGTTATTGCCGACGGCATTGCCGACGAAGTAGAGATTGAAGACTGAAGGGTCTATTGCGGACGTTCTGTTACCCGCATCTTAAGCATTTTATTGGTAGGCCCGCGGTACAGCGAAATCTGAATTTCCTCGCCTGGTTTGTGCTTGCTGATGTGGTCGAGCAAATCACGGATCCCGGGGATCGGCTGTCCATTGACTTCCACCACAATATCGCCAGCCTGAATGCCGGCCCGATCGGCAGGGCTGTTAATAAAGACACCGACAATTAGCGCCCCCTTGATGCCGGGATTTCCGGTGGCCATTGCGGCACGAGCAGTAATTTCCGTACCTTCCACTCCAAGCCATCCGCGCGAGACTTTCCCGGTTTCGATAATCTCCTGCATGATATCGAGTGCTATTGATATCGGAATCGCGAAACCGATGCCCTGGGCGCCAATGCTTTGGCTGAACTTCGCGGTATTAATTCCAATTAACTCGCCGTTTGCATTGATCAACGCGCCACCCGAATTCCCGAGGTTGATAGCGGCATCTGTCTGGATAAAGTTTTCGAAAGTGTTGAGGCCGATCCGGTTACGTTCTGTCGCGCTGACGATGCCCATGGTGACTGTTTGCCCGACATTGAGCGGATTCCCGATCGCAAGCACTACATCGCCGACTCTGAGGTTCTTTGACGGTGAGGTTTTAATACCGGCCAGACCGGCGATGGGTATCTGAAGTATGGCGATATCGGTGTCTTTGTCTTCACCGATCAAAACCGCCTGACTGCCGCGACCATCGGCCAGTGAAATTAGAATCTCGTCGGCGCCGTCGATGACGTGTTGATTGGTCAGAATATACCCTTCGGAGCCGATAATGACCCCGGAACCCAGATTGGTTTCGCTGCGACTACGCTGGCGGCGTTTAAGTTGTTCACCGAAAAACTGACTGAATATTGGGTCCTCCAACAAGGGATGCAGCTTCTCTTTAATCGTCTTGGAGGTATATATGGTAACCACCGAAGCCGCCGATGAATTGACCGCGTTTGCATATGATGTTACCGGTTGCTGCGATCCGCCCGGTTCAGTCTGTTGCTGATTATTGCCCGACAGAAAGGAAAGAATTTCTTCCTTGTTTCGGTCGCTCACAGCGACTACATAGATAATCGCGAGCGCGAGTCCTATCAATCCGAACTGAAAAATAAACGCGGCTGCTTTGATTAGTTTCATCGCGCGATAGTATCATAGGCCCGAAACCCCGGAATCCAGACAATGCAACTTAAACAACTTACTGATTTTTGTAGTGAATACCTGAGAATCGACGAATTTAACGACTACTGTCCCAATGGGCTCCAGGTTGAAGCCAATGACGAGGTGAAACATATAGTCTGTGGTGTCACTGCAAGTCTGGCGCTGATCGAAGCGGCGATCGAAGCGGGCGCGGATACCCTGATAGTTCACCATGGATATTTCTGGAAAGGGGAGGCGCAGAGTCTTAGCGGAATGAAGGGCAGACGAATTCGAAGTCTGATAAAAAATGAAATCAATCTGCTGGCCTTCCATTTGCCGCTCGATGCCCATCCCGAAGTTGGCAATAATGTTCAATTGGCCAGGGTGCTCGGCTGGAAGGTTGACGGCAGTTTCGGCGACCAGGGCATCCTGTTCGAGGGACGCCTGGAGAAGGGTCAGACCCTGGATGAAGTAAGTGTCGAGATAGAATCAAAACTTCAAACTCGGGTGCTGGCCATCGAAGCGGGCAAGCACCCGATTAGTCGACTGGCATGGTGTACCGGTGCCGCGCAGGGGTATATAGAGGCAGCGGCCGAGCGCGGCGTCGATGCGTTTGTCAGCGGTGAAGTATCTGAGCCGACCTTCCACATCGCACGTGAATTGGGAATTCACTATATTGCCGCGGGACACCATGCCACCGAACGCTACGGCGTTCAGGCACTGTCAGCGCTAATCGCTGAACGGTTCGATGTGACCCAGGCGTTTATCGATATCCCCAACCCGGTATGAGAGTGGCCCTGAATTGGTTTTTTTATCTGTCGCTGCGAATGCTTTGGACCTCGTTGGACAAACCTTTTATAATCGATGATTAAGCCCCTAGCCTGGACAAATCATAAACTGCCCTGATGATTGCGCCGGGCTTTGATTTTACAGGGAGTTATCCGATTGAGTGCCGGACTTATTGATCCGGTCGATTGAGGATAATTTCCTGTAAAATCAAAGAACAAGCAAGGGCAGGTGCATGTTTATGAATTGTTCGGGCTAGATACGCTCGACGAAAAAATCAAAGTGAGCTATGCTAGCGGCCGTTTTTTACGTCTGGAGTAAGGGCCGTTTATTTCGGAATTCCAATCTTTCAATCGGGGAAGAATCGTAATGTCTGCAGAAGAAGTTGATAACAGCCGCCGGCGCTTT
>QIJI01000126.1 GCA_003231795.1 Gammaproteobacteria bacterium | reverse complement strand
CTTAACTAATCAGAGGCTCCTTAAGTTTCACTACGCAGAAGTTGATCATTTTGGACACAACACGTTCATTCACGAATTGATCAGAGGCTCCCTAGATGTGATAATTGCGGTTATGACTATTTGCCTTAGACAGGCTGCACAGTATAATAACCAACTATTTTACTCAGTTATTTAAAATGCAAGTTTTAACACAATGCCACCACGGCAATGATGAGATATTCAGCTGCCAGGGCTTTTCCAAAGGGAAAAATCGATGACCGGTGAACCAGTAGTCGCCACCATACCTGATGTACAGGGGGCCGCGGATACCAGAAAACTTGCAATCAACAAGGTTGGCATAAAGGACATCCGGCACCCTGTAATCGTTAAAGACCGATCAGATGGAAAACAACATACGATTGCCACTTTTAACATGTTTGTGTTCCTGCCCCATCAATTCAAGGGCACGCACATGTCTCGATTCGTCAAGATTCTAAATGATCATGACAGAGAAATAACCTATACTTCTTTTAACGACATGTTGACCGAAATGGCCGAATTACTGGAAGCTGAATCGGGTTACATCGAAATGAGATTTCCTTATTTTATAAATAAGAAAGCACCGGTATCCAAAGTCGAATCATTGCTTGATTATGAGGTCTCGCTGGTTGGTGAGATTAACAATGGAACCACCAGTACCCGCATCAAAGTTCAGGTTCCGGTGACCAGTCTGTGCCCCTGCTCCAAATCGATCTCCGATTATGGCGCTCACAATCAACGTTCCCATGTAACGCTCGATGCCAAAACCAGTGGTTTTATCTGGATCGAAGAGCTTATTGAAATTGTCGAAAAACAGGCTTCCTGCGAACTCTACGGGCTGTTAAAACGGCCCGACGAAAAATACGTAACCGAGCGCGCTTACGATAATCCCAAATTTGTAGAAGATATGGTGCGAGACATCGCCGGCCAGTTGAACCAGGATGACCGGATTCGTCAGTACGTTCTGGAATCAGAAAATTTCGAATCGATTCACAATCACTCCGCCTACGCGCTGATCGAATACGATAAAGACGCAAACTGAGTTAGCCCCGACAATTCATAAACTGCCGTGATGACGTTGTGATGAATGGGTCGGGCTAGTTACAGCGTAATCCAGTCAAAACCTTCATCCTGGTTTGCCAGCACCGGGGCCGGGACATCCTGCAACTGGCTAATCAAATCCGCTACAATTGAAGGATTGTTATTATTTTCAGAGATATGCGCCGCGATCAGACAACTGAGTTCGCTTGTGTCTATTTTTTGCAGCAGTTCAAGCGATTGCAGGTTCGACAGATGACCATGATTGCCCCCGACCCGTTGTTTTAGCTTCGCTGGATAGGGTCCGCTTTCAAGCATTTTTGGATCGTAATTAAACTCCAGTAACAATCCGTTTAATCCACCGAAAGCCTTAATTATATGACTCGTTATATGCCCGGTATCGGTTAAAATTCCGAGTCGCTTGCCATTATCGATTTCTCGAAAAATGAACTGTAAAGGTTCATTTGCATCATGCGGCACTGTGACCGGCATTATTTCAATATCACCGATCGAGACTGGCTGATCTGCGATCAGCGTCTGATACTGGAATTCAGTGGGTAATACCGCTCGCGCCGTACCGACTGCTGTCCATAGTGGGATCTGATGGCTGGAACATAACCGGGCAATACCGCCGCTATGATCACTGTGTTCATGGGTTAGCAATACCGCATCGATATCTCCAGGCTGCATATTAAACCGTTGCAGACGATGGCTGAACTTGCGTAACGAAAACCCATTGTCAACCAGTAGTGTCGTATCTCGATGCTGTACCAGGGTAGCGTTTCCACGGCTTCCACTACCCAAAGATGCAAGTCTCATTACCTGACCTGGTTGAACAGGATGTTAAGAAACCTGGCAGCCTCGGGTGAGGTATCAAATTCACCCTTAATATTTTCGATTTCGATACGAGTCAGCTCGCGGCTTTCCTCTGAAAATACCAATATGAATTTCCTTTCTTCAGATTCATCGGAAGAGAAGAATGAAAATCCCCCTTCATCAGACGAACGGGTAACTTCGGTACGAATTACAATGACTCCTTCCTGAAGGAATCCGCTACTGAACTGAGACGAAACTATTTCAAAATTGAGTCGTTCGAGCTGGTGATATACCCGATTCCACGCAATTTGATAAGTATCCTTTACCAGCAGAAAGGGCGAATTTTCCTCAATGTCAAACTGTTTGTATGCACGCGGTGAGAACAGGCGGGCACTGGCTACCTGCTGATCTACATCAACTTTTTGCAGTCCAAGATAAACCATCAAACGGGACAGCATTTCAATTTCAAGCTCAGGTTCCTGGCGGCGAAATTTCCAATCAGTATCATCGTCGGCCTCAATAGCGTTTTCGGCCGCCTTGGTATCGATCACATACTTGTATTCGGTTCCTCGGTGGACAATATAAACACGATTTCGCCGGTTTTCCGGATCACGCTCAATTCGTGTTCTGAACTGATCCTGACTGGCAGAAAAATCGTCGGGCGTAAACATGCGCTGCCACCAGGCGGCATCCGGTCGATTAATGCCTTCTTCGCGATAAA
>QIJI01000151.1 GCA_003231795.1 Gammaproteobacteria bacterium | reverse complement strand
GTAGCAGAGGACAACCTGATAAACCAGGAGTTGATAGCGGCGCAGCTTGAGATATTGGGATACCAGGCTGACTATGCCGAAGATGGTGTCCAGGCGTTGGAGCAATGGCGGCAAGGCAATTATAAAATGTTGTTAACTGATATTCGAATGCCGGAAATGAACGGTTACGAACTGGTACGCGAAATCAGGCAACTGGAAGCGGGTCAAAAACAGCGTTCAGCAGTGATAGCGATTACCGCCAATGCACTGGGCGCGGATGTCGAAAAATGTTTCCAGGCCGGGGTCGATGCTGTCATCGCCAAACCGGTAGAACTGGAGGATTTACGCGACGCGCTGGAAAAATGGAGGCCTGCGGATGAGGTTAATCTTGCCGCGAACCCCGAAGATACGAAAGTGGACATGGCTGTCGACAGCCCGGTTGATTTGAATGTGTTAAAACAGTCAACGGGTGACAAACCCGATCTACATCAGCGATTACTGAAAACTTTTCAACAGACCTTGCCCGATGCTATCTCGGATATCGATCAGGCATTTTCGTGGAAAAGCGACGAACAAATCACCGAACACACACATAAACTCAAGTCATCTTGCCGCAGCCTGGGTGCTCTGGTTTTGGCCCAGGCCTGTGAAAAACTTGAAACTGCCTCGCGTCTATCTGACTGGGAAAAGATTGAAGCTCTGGTGCCTCAACTTAAAAGACTGGCACAGGAGGTAGAGCATTATCTCGAGAGCTACCTGGAAGATACTCCGGAACAGCCGGTTGATGGTGAAATAGTCCGGGATTTTAATCTGGAATTGCCTGACGACGATATCACCCAATTCAGCATCAAATTGTTACTGGTCGATGATGATTACATCATGCACCGTGTAACCACGGTAATGCTGAACGATCTCGGAATTTCCGGTGTGCTCAATGCGATGTCAGGGCCGGCGGCGCTGGAGATTCTGGCCGACAATCAGGATTCGATCGATGTTGTTATATGCGATCTGAAAATGCCCGGAATGGACGGGGTCGAACTTATTCGCCATCTGGCAAAGCAGAAATTTAGCGGTTCCGTCATTCTGACCAGCGGAGAAGATCTACGTATCTTGAAAACCGTCGAAAAACTTGCCATCGAGCATGACCTGCATGTACTCGGAGTACTGGAAAAACCACCGACACCGGCCAAGCTGAGCGAACTGCTGGACTCGCTTGACCAGATTCAGTCCGAAGGCACGATGATGATGGCGGATGTATTTACGCTGCAAGAACTTGAGCATGCAATTGCAACCGACGAATTGGATACCTATTTTCAACCCAAGATCAATATTGAGGACGACCGGGTGATTGGCATAGAAGCGCTGGTACGCTGGAACCATCCGGTCAAGGGATTAATCAAGCCAGACAGCTTTATCGGGATGGCCGAAGATAACGGGTTGATCGGAGACCTGACTGACCTGGTATTCAACAAGGCGCTTGATTACACCATGCAATTGAAACAGATGGGGCATGACCTCAATGTCGCCATTAATATTTCGGTGGACAGCTTGACCGACCTCGAATGGCCGGACCATATTGCAGCCCGACTGGAAGACTCAGGTCTGGATCCGTCGAGTATCTCGTTCGAAATTACCGAAACCCGGTTGATGGAACATCTTTCGGTTGCGCTGGATATACTGAGCCGGCTTTCGTTAAAGCAGTTTAATTTGTCCATCGACGACTTCGGCACCGGTTATTCGTCGATGGAACAATTGCAACGCATACCTTTTACCGAATTTAAAATTGATCGCGCTTTCGTGCATGGTGCGTCACGCGATATTGCAGCCCGTGCAATACTCGAATCCAGTGTGCTACTGGCGAAAAAGCTCGATATGAAAGTGGTTGCCGAAGGGGTAGAAGATCAGGAAGACTGGGACCTGGTTGCCGAACTGGGCTGCGACCAGGTACAGGGCTATTTTGTTTCCAGACCTCTGCCGTTTCCAATTCTGGTGGAGTGGCTCGACGAGCGACAAAAAAGCAAATAACAACGCTTGAATTTATAACATTACCTCCCATTTAGTAGGGGTCGTCAGGTCTCATGCAGAGTGGCGACGCTTTTATTAATTGCTTCTATTTGGAGAATTGTTATGACTACCATCGATTTATCACCCTTGTACCGCAGCAGCATAGGCTTCGACCGCATGGGCTCACTGCTGGACAATGCATTACGCAGTCAGAAAGCTGCCGTGGGTTATCCGCCTTACGATATCGAAGCCACTGGCGACAATCGCTATGCGATTACCCTCGCGTTAGCCGGTTTCGAAGAAAGCGAGCTCGATATTCAGGTTGAAAAAGGCGTATTGCGCGTACGCGGGAAAAAAGCTGACGATAGTGAGGAAAAATCCTGGCTCTATCGTGGTATCGCGAATCGTACCTTCGAACGAAAATTTAACCTGGCTGACTATATTGAAGTGGATGGTGCCGACCTCAAAAACGGCCTGCTGACCATCAGCCTGGTCAAGGAAGTACCCGAAGCGCTGAAACCTCGTTCTATCAGCATCAACGGAGTCTCGAGCACACTCGAGCACCAGGAAAAGGCTGAAAAAGCAGCCTAATTCAACCCAGTCGCCGCGAT
>QIJI01000067.1 GCA_003231795.1 Gammaproteobacteria bacterium | reverse complement strand
CTCGAAATCAGAAAACTGATGCCCGACTAGTCCGTCACCAGCAAGCCTTTCGCGCACTCAACCGCATGGATGAAACCATGCAATCGATGCGTACACGCTTTGATCTGAAAAAGTTGATCGGCGATTTACTGGCGCTAGCCTTGCATGCCTGCGATTCCGAAAATGGCTCGCTGATTCTAGTTGACAACGAAACTGGAGATCTGGTATTCGCCGAAGTTATCGGAGAATCCAGGGAACGCCTGCTCGATCTGAGGATCAGTGCTGGAACCGGAATTGTCGGCAATGTGGTCGAAACCCGGCAGTCGATGCTGGTAACCGACGTAAAGCATTCGTCGAAATGGTCCTCCGAGGTGGATCAGGTAATCGGTTTTAACACCAATGCATTGATGTGCGCACCTTTGTTCGTCAACGAAACAATTTATGGTGCGATTGAAGTCGTCAATAATCGTTCGAGTGACGAGTTTGACAACAACGATCTGGCAATACTTCGGGTAAGCGCCCGTTTTGTCAGTCAGGCTTTAAGTGAAGCCGAAAATATTACTCTGTTGGAGAGTGGGAAAAGTTGAATAAATCCTTGTTATGTTTGTTACTGGTGATTTCTTTTGCCACCCAGCCTGTTGCGCTGGCAGCTACCACGATTGAACTGGTGCCGTCATCCCGCGTTATTCTCAAGATTGCGCCCGGGATGACACTGGACGAAATCATCGAACGGGTTTACCCCAATGACAGCGACCTGTGGCCCCGGATCAGGGAAAAGCTGATTTCTTCGAACCCGGCTTCATTTCAACCCAATTCGGATATTTTAAACAATGATACCCGTCTGAAGCTGCTTGATATCAAACGTATTTTTAAACCGGAACTTAAACCGAAAACAAAGGTGGGCTATGTTGCGCGTATAGCAGGGCAAGCCGCGAGCACGGATGTTAATGACCGAGTACATCGGTTGCAGACCAATTCCCGGATATTTGAAGGCGATCGCATTTCTACCGAGGTCGGTACCAGTTTGTTTGTGATTATGGACGACGGCGCGGAGATCTACGTCAAGGAAGACTCGGTTCTCAAGGTAAGCGAATACGTGATTACGTCGGGATACGATCAGGATAGCAGTAGTATTCTTGATTTGTTACGCGGCGGTTTGCGTAAGATTACCGGTTCGATCGGTCAGAGTGCGCTGGCTAATTACCAGGTGCAAACCGGGCTTGCCACTATTGGTATTCGCGGCACGGAGTATGCTATCAAGTTGTGTAAACTGGATGATTGCAGTCAGACCGTCAGCCGCAACGATCCACAGGCCAAGTTGCACGCCGTGGTTCTCGAAGGAGCCATTACACTAACCACCGATGACGAGGTTCAGATTTTAATGGCGATCGGCGAATATGGGACCGCATCGACCGAATTTTTGAAAATTGAAGATGAAGCTCAGATTCCAGTTGGGTTTCTTGATGCCGAAGAGTTGCATAAATTTAATGTCACGATTCCGCAAAAGCTGGAAAAGGTTAGCAAGGAGGAATCAAATACCTGGAAATGGGTGTTGGGAATACTGCTGCTTGCCGTAGGGCTCTAACACTCGTCAAATGTAAGCGTATCTACTCAGAGTCTAAATCAGCGGCGAAGGCACCGGCAATTTCGAGCAGGCTTTGCACCGTGTACTGGCGATTTCCCAGCACGATAGGCTGGTGCAATTGCACATAACCCTCGTGGAATGGAACCAGTCTATTATTCTTGATCAGGTAGGTTCCATTGGTTGAGTCGAGGTCGCGAAGATACACTTCTCCGTTAATTACCTGCAATTCAGCATGTTGCTTGCTGACGGTAGGGTCATTGATATAGATATGACCTTCGCGTCCGATAATATAAGTTCTGCTCTCCATACGTTTCACCTCCGTGCTCATATTATTGTCCATTTAGAAACCCCCTTCAAACCCCGGGACGATTCAGTCTACCCCAAGTAAAATTAAAATACTCGTACAAATTTAACAAACGAATAGGCGTAGGAATTACGCTCATCGGGGTCAAAATCGTCCTGAAATTCGACCCTCCAGGCCTCTTCGTCATAGTCGGGAAACCATGTATCCCCCTGAAAATTATGATGAATTTTGGTTATGTAGAGAAAATCGGCACGGTCTATTGATTGCTGATAGAGACTGGCACCACCAATTAACATTACTTCCGGTAGTGAAGCGCATAGCTGCATGGCCTCGTCTACACCAGCAACGATATCGCAGCCCGGTGCCTCGTAGCTGCGGTTGCGGGTTACGACAATGTTGCGCCGTCCGGGTAGAGGTTTGCCGATCGACTCATAGGTCTTGCGCCCCATGACAATCGGTTTACCGATGGTGGTTCGCTTGAAAAACGCGAGGTCCGCCGGCAGATGCCACGGAAGGGTGTTATTGCTGCCAATCAGGCGATTACTATCCATTGCGGCAATCAGGGAGAGTCGAGTCATTTTGTACTAGTTGGTCGACCACAAGCTTTACTGAGCTTTGCGAAATCCCCGACCGATAGATTTTCTGCGCGTAATCCCGGGTCGATATTGCAGCTAATCAGAAGATCGCGCTCAACTACGGCTTTCAGCGAATTGGCGATGGTTTTGC
>QIJI01000488.1 GCA_003231795.1 Gammaproteobacteria bacterium | reverse complement strand
ACGCCGTCCAGAATAACGAGTAGAGTGGGACGACGAGGCGCCGAATGATTCTCGGTCATAGGGATGGATCAAGTGCAAATCTTATAATTGCACCGAATGATACCGCAAAACTTGGGAGTCTGACGGATTTAGGGATTTTCGATTAGACTTTTATATCGAGAAGAGTGCCGACGACCTGATTTGAAACCTGCAGGGATCTTGCGTTTGCGCGCACCGCATTCACGATTTCGTGCTGTTCTACCAGCGCGT
The DNA here is from genome assembly GCA_003231795.1 of Gammaproteobacteria bacterium. Classification (GTDB taxonomy): domain Bacteria; phylum Pseudomonadota; class Gammaproteobacteria. The sequence continues at coordinate 2,349 of QIJI01000488.1, read as the reverse complement.
ATTGTTTCGAGCTATTGTTTACATGGCTATCGCTTTGCTGCGCAATCGTATCAACATTACGTTCGAGACGACCCAATTGCTGGTCTATACCCCGAGCGGCGATACGGCCAGGATCAGTCGGTCTTGCAATATTAGAAATGTCCATTAATATAATAAATTGATTAAACATCAATAGTTTAGGAGATAACTTTGTGATATTCCTGAAAACCTGTCCAGGCTGGATAAACGGCTGATCCAGCGGGACAAGCGGTACTCAGAAGACCGAATATTCGGCAGTTTGTTCGTTTCTAGCCACCTTTCCAGACTGTTCCTGTTGCAATTTAGCGAGATTGCCAAACTCGATATAGCTGAGTCGAAATCGGTAATTCTGCCAGTCATTGGCCAGTTTGATTTCGATGCCGTCACGCTGCCAACGATAACTGCGATCGGATAGGTAACGCCCAGATTTCATTTCAGCGTCGCCATATTTTAAAATTAAAGTCTGCGCCAGATTTCGTGAGTCGATACCGTTAAATTCATATTCGGCAAAAGCAAAACTTTGATCCGCTTTTACAAAACCAAGAAATAATCGAGAAGACCCTTGAACAGCCGTGGAACTGTCGTAGATGTCATACCACTGATCCTCACCCGCTTCACGGATCAGTATCAGGCCTGCCTGTTTTACCGCACTGCGTAGTTCATCGCGGCTGCTATTTTCCAGATTGACACCGAACAGCTCAAGTGCTGTTGCGACTTGAGGCAGGCACAAAAATAACAGTATGAACGTTTTAAAAATGACTGACATACCCGGGTTATCGGGTGCCAGGCGGAAAGTTTAAGGTTTTATTTTGTCGCGTGGGTACGACCGGGTTTGCCAGCACTCAGGTTTTATCGGGTTTGGACTCGTCGGCCTCGGCCTGATCAAGCTCGCTTTCCATTTCTTCATCGCTGAGATTATCTGCATGATTCGCGTTTGCCATGACAGTATCGCTATCATCATCCAGCTCGTTTTTGTCATCATCAAACTCCCTGTCTCTGAAGATAATTCTCGACGCGATCAATCCCGCTTCAAACAAGAGCCACACGGGAAAGGCCAGTAATACCTGGGAGATGATGTCGGGCGGGGTTAACAACATTCCGAGAATAAAGGCACCTACGATGACATAAGGCCTTTTTTCGGCCAAACTTTTGGGAGTGGTAACTCCAATCGCTATCAAAATGATGGTCGCTATCGGCACTTCAAAAGCCAGTCCGAAGCCGAAAAACAATGCCAGCACAAAATCCAGATAGCGGCCAATGTCGGTAGAAATATTGATCATCTCCGGACCCACACTGGTGAAAAACCCGAAAACCAATGGGAACACTACGTAGTAAGCAAATGCGACACCGGTATAAAACAGTAGAATGCTGGAAACCAGCAGCGGGCCGGCGAGCCGTTTTTCTTTCGCATACAGACCGGGTGCCACGAACGACCAGCACTGGTACAGAATTACCGGCATTGAAAGGAAAACTGCCAGCATTAAAACTAGCTTGAACGGGGTTAGGAACGGGGATGCGACGTCGATTGCGATCATGGTCGCGCCTTCAGGCAACTGTCGCGTTAGCGGTTCGGCAAGATATACATAAATGTCGTTGGCCCAATAAAACATTCCAAGGAAAAGCACCAATACCGACAACACCATACGCACTACGCGATCGCGCAATTCGAACAGGTGTGACATCAAGCTACCGGCCGTAGACTGATCGGGGTCTTCTTCCTCGCTCATGATTTCGCTTCTTTGACGGGTGCGTCAGAAATATCGGAACTTGCTTGCGCATCCGGGGACGGCAAATCGGGCGTGGTGCTCGAATCGGTTTTGGCCGTTGTATTTGAATCCGACGATACTTCGCCGGCGCTTTGAGTGGTTTTGCCGACTGCTGCGACTTCGTCTTCGATTGCCTTGCCCGAATCGCTAATACTGTCCTTGAGCGAATTCAGCTCTTCTTGCTGTTGGGTCAAGATTTCGCGCAGTTCATCGGCTCGTAATTCCTGCTCGACATCGGCTCTAACGGTTGTTACAAATCGTTTCAGGCGTCCGAAGTATTTACCCGCAGTACGGGCAACACCCGGCAGTTTTTCCGGCCCGATAACGATCAGGGCGACGATGCCGATCAGCATCATCTCGGTGAAGCCAATATCAAACATATTGAAGGAGCACTGGTCTGCTACTAACTAAGGTTTTGCTAGACCTTATCTTCCTGTTTGACTTTTCCTTCGATAATCTGTGCTTCAGGCTCTGCACTTTCCTGAGCCACTTCTTCGTCTTTGACAGATTTCTTGAAATTTTTGATCGCGCTGCCGAGATCTCCTCCTACGTTACGCAGTTTCTT
>QIJI01000021.1 GCA_003231795.1 Gammaproteobacteria bacterium | reverse complement strand
TGCCCCGGGGCGGATATCGTTGACAGGGGTTACCTGATTGGCAACAAGGTCGGTGTAACCGGTACCCCGTCTCTATTTAAATCGAATGGCGAGAAAATTATCGGGTATGTTCCTTACAAGGACTTGATACCACGTGTTGTGGGGAATTTGTAGGGGTTAAGAAGCCGGTTGCTGAATTTCGACTGGCTTCTCAAACTTCCGAGAATGTCCGAGAATGGGGTCGGACCACGCTATCTAACTGATTTACCGAATAAAGAATTCGAATTTTGGCATTAAATGTTACTTAAAGTATGATTTTTACTGTCAAAAGGAGTCGTCTAGAAAGCTACTGAATTCGATTTTCCCAGGTGCCCCTTAGAGGCTCGGAAAGAAATAGGTTTCAGAGAACTATTAAAATCCATAAAAAAACCCCGCATTGCGGGGCCTTTTTATGGATGGCGCGCCTGGAGAGATTCGAACTCCCGACCGCTCGGTTCGTAGCCGAGTACTCTATCCAACTGAGCTACAGGCGCTTAATTCGGATGGCGATTCTACGGTTAATTGCCTAGCTTTGCCAGCCTATTTTGCCAAACTATTTTGTATACTCGCGTTTTACGTGCGCACCGACATTACACAGGATTTCGTAAGCGATGGTTTGCGAGCAATCGGCGAGCTCACTGACATCCGGAGTCTTGCCGAACAATGTCACTTCATCATCGATTTCGACCCGATCAAGGTGACTGACATCTACCGTTACCATATCCATCGATACACGACCCACCACATCACACAGGCTGTCATGAATTGAAACCCGGGCGGTATCGATCTTATGCCTCGGATAACCGTCTCCATATCCGGCCGCGACCACAGCGATGGTCATATCACCAGGACAAGTAAACGTATTGCCGTATCCAATCATATCTCCCTCGTGGTAATCATTCACGGCAAGTACTACAGATTTCAGTGTCATCGCTGGTTTGAGTTTGCGTTTTGCCGAATTTCGATCTGAAAGCGGATCGGCACCATATAACGCGATACCAACACGAACCCACAACCGGTGAGACTCAGGCCAGCCCAATGTACCCGCCGAATTTGCAATACACCATTCGTAATCATCCAGGCCCAATGATTGAACCCGCTCAATTTGCACGGTAGTAAAATGATTCTCGATATCATCAGCACGGGCCAGGTGAGTCATCAGGCGTATTCTGCCCAGGGTATCGAAGTTGTTCAGAATTTCGGTCACTTCACGTGCTCTATTCATTGAAAACCCGAGCCGCCCCATTCCCGAATTAATCTTTGCCCAGACTTCGAGACCGTTCAATTTCGGGTTTTGCTGCAGGCAATCCAGATGCGTCTGATGATGTAATACGGGATCCAATGAGAAGTCGATACAGGTTTGCAGTTCCTCAGTTCGAATTATGCCTCCCATTACCAGAATTTTTTGTTCGATGCCGGCCTGGCGCAATGCTACTGCCTCTGCAACTGTGGCGACCGCAAAAGCGTCAGCCTCGGGAAGTGAGCGGGCTATCTCAATTGCGCCATGACCATAGGCGTCTGCCTTGACCACTGCAATAACCCGTTGGCCGCCAACCTGATTCTTTAAATAGCGGTAATTATGTTTTACCGCTTCGAGATCAATGCTGGCACGAGGATGTCGATTGATTCCATGGCTATTCAATCGTACCTCCATAGTCATCGAAGGCGAGATTTTCAAAGCGGGTATATTGTCCGAGGAAGGCCAGCTTGACGGTGCCAATAGGACCGTTACGCTGCTTCCTGATTAACAGTTCCGCCACACCTTTGTCCGCACTATCCTGGTTATACACTTCGTCACGATAGATAAACAAAATGACGTCCGCGTCCTGCTCGATACTGCCGGATTCACGCAGGTCAGACATAACCGGTCGCTTATCCGGTCTTTGTTCGACACTACGATTTAACTGCGACAGGGCAATAATCGGAACCTCGAGTTCTTTCGCCAGAGCTTTGAGCGAGCGGGATATCTCGGAGATTTCGGTGGCCCGATTCTCCGAAGTACCGGCTACCTGCATTAATTGCAAATAGTCTACGATAACCAGGTCAAGACCATGCTCCCGCGCCAGGCGCCGGGTACGCGCGCGCAATTCGGTTGGCGTCAAGGCCGGGGAATCATCGATGAAGAGTTTGGCCTTGGACAACATATTGACCGATGAAATCAATCTCGGCCAGTCATGATCATCCAGCTTGCCGGTTCTTAAATTGTGCGAGTCAATGCGCCCAAGCGATGACATCATACGAATCGCCAACTGTTCGCCCGGCATTTCCATACTGAACACGGCGACCGATTTTTGACCATTGAGTGCGGCATTCTCGGCAATATTCATCGCAAAACTGGTTTTGCCCATCGAGGGACGTCCCGCGACAATGATCAGATCAGATTTCTGCAAACCTGAAGTTTTATCGTCAAATAAACTAAACCCGGTAGCCACACCGGTAATTGCCTCCTTGTTGCGATACATTTCTTCGACACGCTTAACCGCCCTGCCCAGTAAATCGTTTATTGCTTCGAATCCTTCCCGATTACCGGCGCGAGTAAATCCTTACTCGGCCTGCCGTCGGCATTGTAGGCGCTAGCCGATATTTCATTACCGATCTGAATCAGGCTTCGCAGTACCGAATATTCGCGTACGATATTGGCATAAGCTTTTACATTGACCGCCGTTGGGGTGTCATTGGCAAGGATACTGAGGTAGGCAAGGCCGCCGATAGACTCGAGTTCGCCCCGTGAACCAAGCCATTCCGATACGGTAACCACATCGTAAGGCTGGTCATCAGCGGCAAGTGCTGCAACCGATCTGAATATCAGACTGTGGTCGTGACGATAAAAATCCTGTTCATTAACGATATCGGCGATATAGTCCCAGGAACGGTTATCGAGCATCAGGCCACCGATTACCGACTGTTCGGCTTCCAGCGAATGTGGCGGGACTTTGAGATCATCGACACGTTGGCTCAGTTCTGCTACGCGGGAAGTGATTTCGGACATATTATGCGATTCAGAAGGTCACTATGGGTCGTCTATAATAAACCTTTTTTGACTGTCACAGAAATGAAAAAGGCTGCCATTGGCAGCCTTTTTCAAGAAAACGAAGAGGGGAAGAGTTATTCTTCGCCGATAATATTAACCGTTACCTGGGTATCGACATCGGTGTAGAGGTGAATATCGACGGTATGCTCCCCTACAACCCGCAACGCACCTTCCGGCATGCGGATTTCGCTCTTCTGAACATCTCCGCCCATTGTCTCGATCGCATCACAGACATCAGCAACACCAATTGAGCCAAAAAGCTTGCCTTCCGAGCCTACCCGGGCGGTAATTTCTATCATGCCTATTGCATCAATCGCCTGTTTACGGGCTTCTGCATTGGCAAGCGCTTCGATTGCTGCCTTTTCGAGTTCCGCTCTGCGGGCTTCAAATTCGGCGAGGTTGGCAGCGGTCGCGACCTTGGCTTTTCCGTGGGGTACCAGATAGTTGCGGGCAAATCCCGATTTGACGTTGACTTTGTCTCCTACGGCACCCAGATTTTCAATATTTTCCATCAGAATGACTTCCATTGGATTACCTCATTTCGTGTCATTTATATCATTCGAATTTTCAGGTTTTTTCCTGAAATTCACCCAGTTATCTATCACCCCAACAAAGGAGGTTAAAGCCACCACCTGCGGGAAAATCAACAGTAGCGTATAAAACAATCCGAGCAGTACACCTGACTTCTTTGTTGGCACCAGTTTGCCATGTACCACTGCAATACCCTGAAACAAAAAAGCGATAATGACCATGAATGACAAACTGCTCAACCAGGTCTGTCGTAACCAGAAACTGAGTCCGATCAATACCACTGCCATCGCCGCCGCTGATTTACCCAGTGCCAGCGACTGAAATTCTTGTGCAAATCCTTTTGATTGTGCCAGTCTTGCCTGCATCCAGCGGGCGGTTAATACGATTAACATCAATAGCAGGTAGGCCATGGCAACCATTGCCAGAACAAACAACCGAATTAACTGAACATTCCGTTCTATCAGTTGTGGATCCAGTTGATCCACCTGTTGCAACCGTTGAACTGCAATCGCAATCCATTCGCGTTCGATTTCAGTCCAGACTAAATACTGGGCTGCAATGCCTATCGACCCCAGCGCGACACCTACCATCATTGTCAGCGCCAGTGAATTGCTAGTGCGTAAAGTATGCGCCAGCAAAATGATCGGCAACCACTGAACCAGTCCTGTCCACAAACCCAGTTGTGGTGCATTCAGCAAAATCCATGCGACTAGTGTGATTCCAAGAATCGACACTCCGATCACTTTTAATCCGGATACCGAACCCTGAGTCAGGATAATCAACCCCACCAGCACAGAGGACAGCATCATGCATATCGATGCCACCGCCACACCCAGCGCCGCGTTCGGAAATACCGGTGGTATGAAAGCCGATAAAACCGCCAACAATCCTACGACCGCAGCGGCTTGATAAGGCCCTTTGAGGGTATATCTCGCCAGTGCCAGCATCGTGACACTCATCGATTTATCTCAGTTTGTGCTGATCGGTATAAGGCAGTAGTGACAGAAAGCGGGCGCGTTTGATCGCGGTTGCCAACTGACGCTGATACCTTGCCTTGGTTCCAGTCACCCGACTCGGTACGATTTTACCGGTTTCGGTAATATATTCCTTCAGGGTTTCCAGGTCCTTGTAATCGATTTGCTCGATTCCTTCGGCGGTAAATTTACAAAAGCGCTTACGACGAAAATAACGTGACATTTTATTTTACCTCTTCTTCAACGGCGGTCGTTTCAACTTCTTTGTCGTTATCATCAGTGGCAGGTTCTGTGGCGACAGGTTCCGCTTCGACAGGTTCCGCTTCGACAGGTTCCGCTTCGACAGGTTCAGCTTCGACAGGT
>QIJI01000227.1 GCA_003231795.1 Gammaproteobacteria bacterium | reverse complement strand
AGGTCTGGTTTGACGTTTTCAGAGATGTAGGCGCGGTAGTCGGGCAAAGACTCAACGCCATTGTCGGCGCCTTTCAGCCATTTGTCCCACCAGTTAATTGCCTCGCTGAGAAAGTCCATGCGAGGGTGAGGGTAGGCAAAATGTGGATATTTGTGGATCCAGGGGCCGTTGATGGCCTTAGCATTTTTGAGATTGGCCGCCGCTGCCGGCGGTGCATTGATATAGCCGTCGCCCCAGCCCGAAATGACCAGTGCAGGAATTTTGATATCGTCATAATTTTCGCTGATCGATCCATGTTTCCAGTAGTCATCCTTACGCTGGTGTTGCAGCCACGGGACTAAAGGAAAAGGTTGCGTGTTCAGTCGGTGTAGCCAGGTTTCACGCCAGCTTTCGCCTACCAGTTCCGGGTCTGGCGGGCGTGAGGCGTAGCACAGCATGGTGGTCGACCAGTAAAAGTTGGAATACAGCAGGCAACCGTTCTTGTAATGAATGTCATCGTTGTAACGATCTACCGTAGTGCCGATAGAAATAACTGCCTTGAGGGCTTCGGGTTTGAGTGCGGCAATCTGGAGGCTGTTAAATCCACCCCAGGAAATTCCCATCATTCCGAGATTGCCATCGCACCAGGATTGACTGGCGATCCATTCGATAACTTCGATACCGTCAGACAATTCTCTTGGCGAATATTCGTCATCAAAATCGCCATCTGATTCACCGGTTCCCGAAATATCGACCCGTACACCGGCATAACCCGCTTCGGCAAAGGCCGGGTAGGTGCTTTCATCACGTTGAGAAGTGCCATCGCGTTTGCGGTAAGGCAGGTATTCAAGAATGGCGGGTATCGGGTTTTTGGACGCATCTTCGGGCATCCAGATACGCGCTGATAACTTACGTCCGTCGGACATGGGTATCCATTCGTTTTCCAGTACTTCAAAACCCGCTTTTTTCATTTGATTATTCTCACCATGTTCGGGCAGACAGTTTGCCTGTTCAGGGCAGGCGCAGGCAAGCACCGTGATTACTGATGTTGTGGAGTTAGCCCACCGGTCCTGCGCAAACCAGGCGGTTACCACTTTCGGTATCGGTATACTGGGTGAAATTGTCAACGAACAACGAAGCCAAATCCTGTGCCTTTCGCGTCCATTCGGAAGATTCTGGATAGCTGTTGCGAGGATCGAGCAGGGCTGTATCGACCGCAGGCAGGGAGTTCGGTATGTTCAAATTGAATATCGGTAGCAAGCTGCTCTCGGCCTCGTCAATCGAGCCGTCCAGAATGGCGTCGATGATCGCTCGTGTTGCCTTGATCGAGATTCGCTTACCGCTACCATCCCAGCCGGTGTTAACCAGGTAGGCGCGACAGTTGAATTGATCCATCTTGCGATGCAGAACTTCCGCGTATCGGGTCGGGTGCAAGGTCAGGAAGGCTTTGCCGAAACAGGCCGAAAATGTTGGCGTGGGTTCGGTGACTCCGCGCTCGGTACCCGCCAGTTTGGCGGTGAATCCGGACAGAAAGTAATATTGTGCCTGTTCCGCCGACAGACTTGAAACCGGTGGTAGCACACCAAAAGCATCCGCAGTCAGGAAAATGACTCGAGAGGCATGTCCCGCCCGCGAAACCGGGCTGACAACATTGTCGATATGATAAATGGGGTAGGAAACCCGGGTGTTTTCGGTTTTGCTGGCATCGCTGTAATCGATACGGCCATCGTGGCTGATGGCAACGTTTTCGAGTAACGCATCGCGTCGAATAGCGCGGTAAATATCAGGTTCGTCCTGTGGGTTTAAGTTGACGACCTTGGCATAACAGCCGCCTTCGAAATTAAAAATCCCCTGTTCATCCCATCCATGTTCGTCGTCACCGATCAACTGACGTTTGGGATCGGTCGACAGTGTAGTTTTGCCGGTGCCCGAAAGACCAAAGAATATCGCCACATCACCGTCGGCTCCGACATTGGCGGAACAATGCATCGACGGCATGCCGCGCAGTGGCAACAGGTAATTCATAATTGAAAACATGCCTTTTTTCATCTCGCCGCCATACCAGGTGCCGCCGATAATTTGCATGCGTTCAGTGAGATTGAAAGCAACGAAATTTTCCGAGTTCAGGCCTTGTTGCTGCCATTGCGGGTTGCTGGTTTTGGATCCGTTGAGCACAACAAAGTCGGGTTCAAAATCAACAAGTTCGTCGGCATCGGGGCGAATAAACATGTTGGTCACAAAGTGAGCCTGCCAGGCGACCTCGGTGATAAAGCGCACTTTTAGTCGGCTATCAGGGCTGGCACCGCAATAGGCGTCAACCACGAACAGGCGCTTGCCGGAGAGTTGTTTGCTAACCAGCAATTTCAGCGATTGCCAGGTTTCATCATCGATAGGATTATTATCATTGTCGCCCTGATCTGCCCACCAGACGTTATCGCGGGTAAGGTCGTCGCGCACCAGATATTTATCGCGTGGTGAGCGCCCGGTAAAAATTCCGGTATCAACCGAAATAGCACCGGATTCGGTTAACTTGCCAGCTTCATATAGCTCAAGCCCGCTGGCTGTTTCCTCGGCAAATAAACAGTCATAGTCGGGGTTATGCAGAACTTCAACTGCGCTCTCGATGCCGTAGGGGGATAAATCTAATTTATTG
>QIJI01000463.1 GCA_003231795.1 Gammaproteobacteria bacterium | reverse complement strand
AGTGCCGTCAAGATGCGGTTCACTTCATCCGGGCTGCTGTAATGCACCAGTGACAAGCGAACCACGCCGTCTTCGGGATCAATGCCAAGGTCGGTGATCAGGCGATGGGCATAAAAATTTCCGTGTTCGGCGCCGATACCGGCATCCTGTAATTTGTGGGTCAGGCTTTCGGAACTTTGTTTAAGCGGTATGAATGCAATGGTAGGAGCCCGGTCGTTGTCGTTAGCGTGGGTTTTGCCAATCAGTCGCACATCCGCATGTCGATTCAGAAATTCGAGTAAAGGTGCGGCGAGCAAATTCTCGTGTTCCAGAATGAGTTCATGTATATCGTCCAGACGCTGGCGTCGCGTTTTGTCGGTTTCGCCAAAATGATGCTGGTGCAGATCGTCAAAATAATTCAGCACCCCGGCGCAGGCGGCAACCTGGGCGTGTTGCGGCCCGGCCGGATTGAAATCCTTACTCGGGTTACCACTATTGAAATAATGAGCCTGTGAGGTCAGGTCGCCGTAGATATCCTGATTGACATACAGCAGGCTCTGGTGGGGTCCGAATACCTTGTACAGGCTGAGGGCATAACCATCGACGCCCAGCGCTTTCAGGTCGGGTACGTGATGGGGCGCGTAAGCGACCGCATCGATAAAGACTTTGGCGCGACTACCCGATTTAATGGTTTTAACGATTTCGGTCACCGGATTGACCGTTCCAACGATATTCGAGCAATGCGTAAAAAACACCCAACGCGTATTTTCCCGAATCAGCGGGAACAACGATTCAATGTTAAGCAAGCCAGTCGCGGAATCGACTTCCCACTGGCGGATGGTGACGCCTTTTTCGATTGCGCGGCGTCGCCAGGCGCCACTGTTGGCTTCGTGGTCCTGATTAGTCACAATAATTTCGTCCCCGCCTTTCCATAGCTCCCCGATCGCCTGCGCCATGACATAAGTGTTCATTGACGTCGATGGTCCGATAGTCAGTTCCGAGTCTTCTATGTTAAGCGCCTCGGCCCAGTCGCTATGCGCGCGATCCATTGCAACACCGGCCTGTGCCGAAGGCTCGAACCGGGAGTAAGGCTGTACTCGGGTATGGCGGTTATATTGTTCAAACAATTCATTAACCTGGTTGCAGACATAGCTGCCACCGGCATTCGACGCGAATACAAATTCGGGATCATCATTAAGCTGATCAAATTGTGAGCGCACATAGTCGAGATCGAGGTTCATTGGCAGGCTCCGAAATTGAGGTTCATTGATATTGCCTTTTAAATTCGCTGAATACAGATTCAAATCGCTGCAGATTTTTTACCGTATATTCCGCGAAATCCATTTCAACGCGCGAGTACAATTCCGATACCATCGACCACATGGTTTCACGCAATAGCGAGGCGCACTTCATCGCATGGTAACTGGCCAGGCGGGTCGCGTTGGACTCACTCCCGAAATACTGTTCCAGCATTTGCTGTTCCTGTTCAGCTTCCAGTTCATTGTTTGAGGCGAGGTTGGAAAGATCGAATAAAGGGCTATTGAAACCGGCATAATCAAAATCGATGAGCCAGATTTTTTCGCCGTCATCGATAAAATTAGCTGCCAGCAAATCGTTGTGACCGAAAACAATTTCAACCGGTCCCACCGCAGTTTCGAGTTCACGCGTGATTGCCGCCAGTTCCGGCAGCCGGGTCTTGTGTGCGCTATCACCTCGCGTCAGCAGATTGTGATAATGCCGCAATACCTGGAATACCCAGAACATGACAGGTACCTGGTCAAAGCGCGTCGGCATTTCATGATGAAAACGCCGTAGCAGATCGATTATTCGGTTCAGTTTTTGCGCTTCGCGTACATCGGCTTCTGCGTAGACCTGACCCTCAATAAAGCGCGCCACCAGAATCCCCGTTTCGTGGTAAATCAGCTCCGGGGACAGTCCCGCAGCATGGGCCGCTTTGCAACAGGCGATTTCGTTGCGGCGAGAGATCAGGTGAATCGGATCGTCCTCACCAAAGCGCACCACGTAATCTCCGCTGTCATCGCGTACCTTGAAATTAACATTGGTCATACCGCCACTGAGCGGTGCAATGTCGATTTCACCTTGCCAGCAGGGCAGGCTGGCGATGCGGTCCTGATTGGAGTCAGTCATCGATGAACAGCTTCTGAATTTTGATGTCGGCATGATAGCATCGGCGCTGTTATGCGCAATCAGGCCGAACGATTCTTTTCGCTGGGCTGGTGCCAGTTTGATTTCGATTCGCTGTTATATGAATGGATCGAAGCAGCACTGGCCCCGGCACGGGAGACCGTGAGTGTTGAAGCGAATGCATGCTGGCATCGTTATCAGAATACCTGGTTCGCCGGAGTGAACGTTTTACCCAATGATGCGCAGGGTGGGGTTGGTAACAGCGGGCCGCTACGGGGCGAGGCAATCGATTTTATCGAGACCGAACTGGGTCTTCGGAATTTCGCCTGGGATACCGCGCAGATATCGGTTTGCTTCCCGGGCTACCCACAACCGATGGATGGAGAGTCACCCGCCAAAGGCCGGTTTCGACGCGATAAAGACGCGGCACATGTCGATGGCCTGTTACCGGTTGGAACGCAACGGCGTCGGCATTTACGCGAACATCATGGTTTCATTCTCGGCATAC
>QIJI01000175.1 GCA_003231795.1 Gammaproteobacteria bacterium | reverse complement strand
AACTGTTTACGAGTGCGTAAGCAGCTAAAACTCGACAAGGAGAATGTCATGAAGGCAAAAGGAATTGCCCATCTGGGCCTGATTTATTTAATTTTGTTGTTCCCCACTCAAAGTCTGGCCAGCATGGTTAGCGATTTTCTGATAACCGAGGATATGGTGAATCCCGCAGCAGTGTCAGATACGAGTGGCGAGTGGTTTGAGCTTTTTAACCCCACCAATGAAGCGATTAATTTAAACCGAATCTCCATTGGTGATGATGGTAGCAACCGGCAAACAATCGAATCTGATCTACTGATTCTGCCGCAACACTATCTGGTGCTTGCGCGTAACGGTGATACCGATCTCAATGGCGGGTTCAGCGCAGATTATGTTTACCGCAACTTCAGTCTTTCCAATTCAGGTGATGAAATTATCTTCAGCGACGAGCTGATCGAGTTGCTGCGATTCGATTATGGTAGCGGGTTCGATGAGCTCGGGAGAACCCGCAGCCTGCAGGTTCTGCCGATGATCGATGATAACTATCAGCTTACCCCGTTATCACTGCAGTATGGATTGGGTGATATAGGTACTCCCGGTACTGGACCAGATCCTAACCTCTCGCCAGTTCCATTGCCGGCTGCAGCCTGGCTATTTCTGAGCGGCGTAATATCGTTGTTATCGCCTAGCCTGATTCGGGAGTAGAGACATGGATAAGCAATGCTATCTGTACCTGCTTGCCAGCAAAAGAAAAGGCGCGCTATTCGTAGGCCTGACTGCAAACCTGGTTGAACGAGTACAACAACACAAAGAATACCGATACGACGGCTTCACCAGCCAGTACAACATCAATCGACTGGTCTACTTCGAATATTTTTCAGATTTGGCGAAAGCCTCGCAGCGCGAGACAGTTCTCAAACAAAGCAACCGCAAACTAAAGTTGGATATCATCGAGTTCCATAATCCCGACTGGCTCGACCTATACCAAAATATCATCGATATCCCAATTAGTCATACCGCGGCTTAGGACGGCTCGGGCATCTTGCTTCGCTCGCCTGCCGGGGCGCCGGACCGGAACATCCATGTACGTGACCACGGTATCCAGTGACCTTGGCAATAGTTTCTAATCCTGCCCATCATTTTAGATATACCCAGTAAAATTCCAAAAATGTGACAGGCATGGATGGGAAACTAAGTCTTCCTGTGATAGCGTTACACGGCATTAAATCAGGGAAAGCACCGCAGTTGAAAACAGTTATCATCACAGGCGGCGCCGGCTTTATCGGGTCGGCAGTCATTCGTTATCTGATCGAGAATCGAGAATATCGTGTCGTCAATTTCGACAAGCTGACCTATGCCGGGAATCCTGAATCCCTGGCCTCTGTCACTCAACATCCGCACTACCACTTTGTGCAGGGTGATATTTGTGACGCCACAGCAGTGAAATTCCTGTTTAACGAGTATCAGCCACAGGTAATAATGCATCTTGCAGCCGAATCACATGTTGATCGATCGATTGACGGGCCAGCCGAATTTATTAATACCAACATCGTCGGGACCAGTGTTCTGTTAGAAGTAGCCCGGGCCTATTTCAAAGAGAATAGCGACTTTCGTTTTCACCATATTTCAACCGATGAAGTCTATGGCACATTGGGTGCAGAAGGCTTGTTCCATGAGCAAAGCCCCTACCAGCCCAATTCGCCATATTCGGCAAGTAAAGCTTCCTCCGATCACCTGGTGCGCGCCTGGAGTGAAACCTTCGGCTTGCCGGTGGTCGTCACCAATTGCTCAAACAACTATGGCCCTTACCAGTTTCCCGAGAAACTAATTCCATTGATGATATTAAATGCCCTCGATGGTAAGCCACTACCCATTTACGGCAAGGGCGAACAAATTCGAGACTGGCTCTATGTTGACGACCACGCACGAGCTTTATGCCTGGTAATGGAGCAGGGCAGGACAGGCGAAACCTATAATATCGGTGGCCACAACGAAATGATGAATATTGATGTAGTCAAAACACTTTGCCGTCTGCTTGATGATAAAGCGAAACAGCACCCCAAAGCGGTTTCAAATTTTGAGTCGCTGATTACCTATGTCACTGACCGACCCGGACACGATATGCGCTACGCGATCGATGCAAGCAAGATCAAAAACGACCTCGGCTGGACGCCGGAGGAAAGCTTCGAAACTGGGCTCGCCAAAACCATCGACTGGTACCTCGGTAACGAGGAGTGGTGCGCACATGTGCGCGATGGAAGTTACCAGGGCGAACGCCTTGGTCTGGTAGCCGGGGCTTAACAATGAAAGGTATTGTTCTCGCCGGCGGTTCCGGCACTCGTCTACATCCGATTACGCTGAGTATTTCCAAACAGTTGATACCCGTGTACGACAAGCCAATGGTCTACTATCCACTCAGTACACTGATGCTGGCCGGTATTACAGAGATATTGCTGATTTCGACGCCGCAGGATACACCCAGGTTCGAGCAACTCCTGGGAGATGGTACTCGATGGGGAATCCAGCTCAGTTACGCGGTGCAACCGAGTCCTGACGGCTTGGCACAGGCTTTTCTGATCGGTGAGGAATTTATTGATGGTGATGCCTGCGCCTCATCCCGCCAGGCTTCCACCTGATCGTCAATCTTTTTGCGAAAAACC
>QIJI01000203.1 GCA_003231795.1 Gammaproteobacteria bacterium | reverse complement strand
GCCGACCTGGAAGGGTCTTTGAAAGAATTTCCAGCCGACTTCATGCCGACATACTGACTCATAAGTAACCGCCCTGCTACTTTTCAATCGGAGGGTATGCGAGTGCGGCAACAATATGGGTGCGGGTTGTCTCTCCGCCATTTAGCCCTGTGTGATACCCCCGCGTGTCGGTAAAGTAAACTGAGCCATCGGCTGGCAGGTGTGTGCAATGGTGATTGACCACAAAAAGCGCGCCGGGGTTCGTGTAAATCGGGATGTGCAGACGCGGTTCAGGATCACGGTGCCAGGAATTGCAGTTGTACTGATCTTTCATCATCACGCGCATTCGCCCAATGGGGTAACGCTTGCATAGCTCTTGATGCACATATTCAAAGTAAGAGCCTTGATAACTGCTGTTGAACTCACTGTAATCGATTTCCTGCACCAGCTCTTCTCGAGACTCCTCCTGCATACTCTCATCGACGCGCAGGTAGTACCGGCCAATCAAATCGCGCCTCGTTTTTTGTACCGAGCCGGGTCTGCGAGTCAGTGAAAAAGAATGAAAACCGCCGCCGAAAGAGGTGAATCCACCATCGGTTGAATTTTTGACTGCCTGGTCAAAAGCGTCGCGAAGTTTGTCAATGTCAAACCTCAGCGACAAGCGGATAATTTCCGGAGATTCTCTGAAGTGACTCACCGACTCAGTGTCTGGCACTCTCTCAACGAAGGATGCCATCTGAATTTTATCGCTTTCAACAGAGCTGATACTTTCCAAGCGGAAAACTCCTGTATTAGTGAAAGATTCTGACTGCGGCGGAATTAGCGAAGCAAACCCTTCTTGTTGGGACACCACATCAGAGCCATTTCAGAAATATTAAGCAAATCGTAAGTGGCTAATCAAACGAATAGATTTCACGGAACAAACAATTATTTTCGCGCCGCCTATGCGCTACATAGTAAGTGGTGGTCCGACTCGCCAAACCCGCCTTGGCGCAGCTATGCAGCCGAGTCGCATTGCCCAAGAAGCCACGCCTGGAAGGCCTGGACATTCTCATCCCGCTTAAGGCCTTTCGGATAAATCAAATAGTATTTATTGCCGGAATCCACTCGTTTGTCATAAGGGACCGTGAGTGAGTTTGCGTTCAGGAAACGACTCAAATAGGGCGGCCGACCAATCGCGATGCCCATGCCGGTCGCAGCAGCGTCGAGCACCAGTGAACGGTCATTGGTAGCCAGTTGGTAGTGCTGCTCGGGAAAAGATGCTCCGAACGCATCAAACCAAATCCGCCATTCGTTTTCGTCACAGGTACAGTGTAGAAAAGCCTGGTTTGCGAGCGCTTCGATATTTTCCACCGACGGTAGCTTTGCAGCAACTTCGGGGCTGCAAACCAGTGTCAGGTAGTCATCAAAAAGATGCACGCAATGGTAGCCGCCAGGAGGCTTTGGTCCAAAATAAATCGCAACATCGAATTCATGAAGGCCATGATCCGGCGGATCTTCCGATAAGATAAAGTCGAGCTCGATATCGGAGTGCTGCTTGTTGAAATCCGGAATCAGGTTAAATAACCATGAAGACAACAGCGACCGAAACAGGTTGACCGTAATTTTCTTGCGTGGCCCGGAAGCGGCTATTTGTTTTGTGCTGCGCTCCAGATCATCAAGCAACTTTTTCAGGAATAAATAATACACCTCGCCTTTGACTGTTAATTGTACTCGCCCTTTGTCGCGGATGAAGAGCTGAAAACCCAGATATTTTTCCAACGATCGCACCTGGTGGCTAATCGCTGACGCAGACAAATGAATGTCTTCTGCAGCTAATGCAAAACTGTTGTGTTTTGCTGCAACCTCAAATGCCCGAAGGGCTGCAAACGGGGGCAAGTCTCTTCGCATGGTTCAGGAATTCACTTGCGCATCGCTTACAAACAGTTCAACAAAGGCTGGACAGAGGCCAACTCGTCCAGTCGCATCACCGTATCATAAATTTGTTGGCTTTGGTTTCGCGCCAGGCCGCTGCTAAGGTTGAAAAATTTCTCGGTTATCTCAGCGTCACTCAACGGGTTCTCCGGATTACCACGATCGATCATGGGTTTCGAAGAGAGTCGCGCGCCGGATTTAAATTCGATCGTGGCATCGGCCCATCGTTCGGCTGGAAATTTGTCGTTGTAAGTAGTCGATTCATAAATTTCCACGCGATTGCTCAAGTTAACCAATTCAGGATCGCGAATATCCTCGGTGATGGCTTGAGCAGTTACCACACCATCACGCAGGGCGCACGCTACCGCAAACGGAGTGCTGTATTGCGCCTCATCGGAACTAGCGGGCTCCCTGGTCGCCAGGCGTCTGGCCTCATGAAAAGAAGTGATTTCCACCCGCGCCACATCACTGACAGGAATAGTGTGTTCGCTTTGCAGCTGGCGAATGCACTCTACGGCAGGTTGGGTCCAGCGACATACCGGGTAAGCCTTGAAGTACTGTTCGTGCAAATACCAGCGCTGCCCCAGGTCACTCCAGATGCTTTCTACAGACCGATCGAACAACGTCAGTGCAGGCGCGCCGGTATAACCATCGGCTGCCAGCGCAGCGGCAGACGCTCCGGCCAGCCCGCCCCAGGTTGAACCGTCTTTGACCATGGTAGGGAAATCGATACAACGCATCATCT
>QIJI01000202.1 GCA_003231795.1 Gammaproteobacteria bacterium | reverse complement strand
ACATTATCAACCAGCGCCAACCAGGAAAGGCCGGTAAACAGTGTCAATCCTGCAAGAAATAGCGCCAGGTGCAGCACCGTCGCTCCGACAAATCCGAGTCCCTGAGAAAAGTAATTACCGGCAATCTGACCCAGGATGCCGCCGGCGTCCAATGGCATGGCGCCGACTTCAACCGAAAAATGCAGGCTCGATAGTGCACTGCCGGAAATCAGCGTCAGTACAAACCCGCTCCAGCGTATAATCAGCATCTGATAACGGTCTTCGGCACTCAGATCGCGGGTTTTAACCAGAATAATGCCATTATGTATCAACATGATCGGAAGCAGAAAAGCGAGAAAGCCAAACAGGTAGAACAGCAGATCCGCCATCCAGGCACCGGCGGTGCCGCCAAAATTGGCAATTTCGCTATTGCTTCCACTGTGCGACCAGGACGGGTCCAGTGCATCATAGCTGAACATGGCAAGCAGAAAATAGCCGGCGAGCGCAAACGACAGCAACATACCCGCTTCGCGCAATCGCTGATTCATCTGCGCTGCAAACATTAGCCGGTTATCCTGTTCATCAGTACGTGATTTTGGTTTAGCTTGCGCCACTGAGAGTTATCTAACCCGGAAATTTCATAAATTTGCCCGAAGATCGCGCAGAATATTGAATTCACAAGGAAATTTCCGAAGAAGTCTCGTATCAGTGATTCCGGGCGACTGAGGAAATATTTCTTGTGGAATCAATAGACAAGCGAGATCGGGCATAATTTATGAATTTTCCGGGTTTAATAAAAGACCATCTATTTTACATGATGATCCTGACCATAGAACTACAAATGTAGGTTGGGCATCAGTTAATTGAAATTGTTCACAGAATCGCCATATGGTTATTTACCGCCTTTGCCATTAACATTGGCATCTTTTTCAAACCCCGAAATACCTAGAGAGTAAGCGATGTCAGAACCCAAACACAGCCGCGTCATCATTCTCGGCTCTGGCCCGGCCGGATATGCAGCAGCGGTTTACGCCGCCCGTGCCAACCTGAAACCCACCGTAATTACCGGAATCGAAGCCGGTGGGCAATTAATGACCACAACCGACGTCGATAACTGGCCCGGTGATGTAGAGGGCCTGACGGGACCGGTGCTGATGCAAAGAATGCAGCAGCACGCCGAGCGCTTCGAAACTGAAATTGTTTTCGATCACATTCACAGCGTATTTCTGGATGAGACCCCAAAAAGGCTGACCGGCGACTCTGGGGAGTACAGTTGCGATGCATTGATAATCGCCACCGGTGCCAGTGCCATGTACCTTGGCGAACCATCCGAAGAAGCGTTTCATGGTAAAGGAATTTCCGCCTGTGCTACCTGTGATGGGTTTTTCTTCAGAGACCAGAAAGTCGCGGTCATCGGCGGCGGTAATACCGCGGTCGAAGAGGCACTATACCTTTCCAATATCGCTTCCGAAGTAACGCTGGTGCATCGGCGGGACAAATTGCGTTCAGAAAAAATCCTGCAGGATAAGCTGTTTGAAAAAGAAAAAAATGGCAACATCAATATCGAATGGTTCAACGTGTTCGATGAGGCCCTGGGGGACGATTCGGGAGTTACCGGATTACGCGTACGA
Source organism: Gammaproteobacteria bacterium (assembly GCA_003231795.1). Lineage (GTDB taxonomy): Bacteria > Pseudomonadota > Gammaproteobacteria. Next base: position 1,028 of record QIJI01000202.1, on the reverse strand, counting down.
AATGTGCAGGATGACAGCACTCGCGAACTTGAGCTTTCGGGCATTTTCATCGCCATCGGGCATAAACCGAATACCGATATCTTTGCCGACCAACTGGATATGAAAGACGGTTACATCAAGGTTTACGGTGGCCCCGATGGCAACGCAACCGCAACCAGTATCGAAGGCGTTTTCGCTGCCGGTGATGTCATGGATCATGTCTATCGACAAGCTGTCACCTCTGCCGGAACTGGCTGTATGGCCGCACTGGATGCGGAAAAATATCTCGATGACAAGGAACTGGAATAGTGCCGGGTTGCAGGTACGTGTCGACGCCAGCCTAAGCGAAATTGCAGTTGACGAGTGGAACGCGCTTGGCGAGCCGTCCTACCCGTTCACCTGCCACAGCTTTTTGCACGGACTGGAACTGCACGATTGCCTCGAACCCTTTGGCTGGCATCCGGTTTATTTTCAGGCCTATCACGAAAGCCAACTAATTGCGGCCATTCCCTGTTACATCAAAACCAATTCTTACGGCGAGTTGGTGTTTGATCATGCCTGGGTTAATGCCTACCATCGCAGCGGTCTTGATTACTACCCGAAACTGGTAACCGCTATCCCCTATACGCCGGCTACCGGTGAACGTTTCCTCATCAATCGAACCCTGGTCGATAGTGAAAGCGATCAGCAATTACTTCGAGAGGTTTTATGCAAGGCGATTCAGGGTTTCTGCCGTGAACAAAAGTTGAGCTCGTGGCATATCCTGTTTGAGTACAAAGAGAATCTGGAAAAGTTGAAAGGGCGGGATATTTTTCTACGCAGTGACGTGCAGTTCCACTGGCAAAATAAGTGTTACCGCGAGTTCGATGAATTCCTCGCGCGCCTGAGTTCGCGCAAACGCAAAAATATTCGCAAGGAGCGGCGTATCGTCGACTCGCACAATCTGGATATATCAATGCAACCGGGAGGCAGTATCAGCGATGATGAATGGCAGCGAATATATGACCTGTACGCCAGCATTTACCAGCGCAAACACGGTACCGCGACAC
>QIJI01000491.1 GCA_003231795.1 Gammaproteobacteria bacterium | reverse complement strand
TGGTCGCAACTAGTGTTAAAGGAGGTTGTCGGCTTGCAGGGTTAAATTCGATATTTAACTAACTTTACATAATAACCATTATGCGCATAACTAAATACTGGTAAGGTGGTGCGCACAGCAAAGGGATAATGCCGTAAGTAGAATTAAATCAGCGAATTAGATGATGCTGTCCGAATGTGAATCGGTATTCCACGCAGGTCTGATTCCTTGACGATCACTAATGCTCCGCTCTTTTTGAGAATCATATAACCCAGGCAGCATCATTTTCGATACCACCAGTGTCAGCAGGTAAAAAATAGTTTCGGCGAATGCAAATAACAGATATACGGCTTGATCCGACGGATTACCCGGGATCACGAATCCGGCGTTAAAATTAGCCAGACCCTCTCCTCCTGTTGCGGCCATCGATATCAAAAACATGGCGAAGACCGAAAGATTAACGGATCCCAGCCCAAGCAGAAAACCAGGTCGTTTTGCTATTTGATTGGTAGCGATGGCATAGGTTACGAGTCCACCGATCAGTATCGGTACCAGGATCAATGGAAATGGCGCAAATATGCCGCTCAGTAGACCGGCCCCAATAATCACAGATATCCATGTAAAATGATTCATAACGATGAAACCTCCTGAATAAATCCCGATATTTGAATTATTATCGGCTGAAACTACTTATTCATAAGGCTGTCAGGTTTATCTCCTGGCAAGAGCCATGATCGATAAGTGACCCTGAATCCGAATAACTTTGAATCGATCTATTTAAAATTCACGGATTAGCCACATTTAGCGATATAGTTCTATTTCAAACAGCGAAAGGCACACTATGGCAGCCTCAAACAAGAAGTATTCGAAACCGGTCTATCTGATAGATGGGAATCGAACCGCTTTTCTGAAAGCGCGCGGTAGACCGGGCCCTTTCAAACACGCCGATCTCGGTATTTATGCAGCCAGATCACTGTTGCTAAGGATGCCTTTCGAGCCTACTGAATTCGATGAGGTCATCATGGGCTCAACCATGCCAGGCCCGGATGAAGCCAATATTGCGCGTATCGTCGCGCTCAGACTCGGTTGTGGTGATCGGGTTCCCGCCTACACGGTGCACCGCAATTGCGCTTCTGGAATGCAGGCACTTGATAATGCAGCGATGTCGATTGCCTCGGGCCGGTCTGATCTGGTTCTGGCTGGCGGTATCGAAGCGATGAGTCAGGCGCCTTTGTTGTTTCATCCTAAAATGGTTCACTGGCTCGCAGACTGGTGGGCAGCAAAATCGATTGCACAAAAAATAAAAAGCCTGCGCCGCTTCAGCCCCCGGCTTTTAACACCGGTTATAGCGCTGCTCAAAGGACTTACAGACCCTGTGGTTGGATTAAACATGGGTCAAACGGCAGAGGAAATTGCCTATCGATTCGGTATTACGCGCGTCCAAATGGATCAGTTTGCACTGGAAAGCCATCAGAAGTTGCATCAGGCACAGCAAAACGGCGATTTATCCGAAATTGTGCCTGTTTATGATCAGCAGGGTAATGTTTACGATTATGATGACGGCGTGCGACCTGATTCAACGCTGGAAATGCTGTCCCGATTACGCCCTGCTTTTGACAAGCCCTACGGCCTGGTTACGCCAGGTAATAGCGCGCAGATCACCGATGGTGCCGCGGCTCTGGTACTGGCCAGCGAAGCCGCGGTCAAGAAATATGAGTTACCAATCCTGGCTCGACTGGTATCAACTGAATGGGCGGCGTTGAACCCGTCAGAAATGGGCCTTGGGCCGGCGCACTCGATTGCACCTTTATTGAAATCCCAACGACTTAAAATTGAAGATGTCGATTACTGGGAAATCAATGAAGCTTTCGCTGGTCAGGTGCTTGCTGTGGTAGCTGCGCTTAAAGATAAAGATTACTGTAAACAGCAGCTCGGGCTGCGTTCTGCCGTGGGTGAAATACCCGCAGATCGCCTCAATATTCATGGTGGCGGTGTCAGCCTCGGACACCCTGTCGGAGCCAGTGGCGCTCGAATCGTGTTACATCTGGCTAAAGTTATGCAGCAGAAAAATGCGACTACCGGGATAGCTTCGCTGTGCATTGGTGGTGGTCAGGGGGGTGCAATGTTGATCCAGAGGGGCGAATCATGAGTGTAGATATTTCCGACTGGAACAGCCATCTGGACGATGATGGTATTTTGTGGCTGGTTCTGGACAAGCAAGATACTGACACCAACGTATTATCAATTTCGGTTCTGGAGCAACTGGATGCCTTGCTCGACCAGAGCAACACCAGCACGGCCCGTGCAATTATATTCAGATCAGGCAAGGCGTCGGGATTTATCGCCGGTGCCGATGTCAATGAATTCCTGCAAGTGGCATCAATCCAGGAAGCCTTAATCATGATCAAACGTGGGCAAAAGGTGTTCAGTCGCATCGAAGCTTTACCCTGCCCCACTGTCGCCCTGATTGAAGGCTTTTGTATGGGAGGCGGCACCGAACTGGCTCTGGCCTGCGACTATCGCGTTGCGCTGGATGACCGGGGCACTCGTATAGGTTTACCTGAAGTTAAACTCGGCATTCATCCGGCCTATGGTGGTTTGGTTCGTTCGACACAAATGATCAATCCATTGAAGTCGCTTGAATTCATGCTTTCCGGCCGCGCGCTGTCTGC
>QIJI01000309.1 GCA_003231795.1 Gammaproteobacteria bacterium | reverse complement strand
CGGCGCCGATAACTCTATGGCAGGGAATAACGATCGGTAGCGGATTGTAACCATTCGCCGCTCCCACGGCTCTGATTGCATTGGGGCGGCCAATTTGGTGGGCGATATCACGATAACTTCGGGTTTCACCAGACGGGATGGTTTGTAATGCTTCCAAAACGGCTAGCTGGAAATCGGTTCCGCTCGGTGCGAGCTGCAGATCAAAAGATTGACGATTACCTTCAAAGTACTCCGACAACTGTGATTCGACGTCGCGGAAGCAACCGGATTCGAGTTGCCATGCAGGGTCTGGGGTTACCTGCCCCTTTCCCTGCGGGAAGCCGATAAATTTTAATCCGGTTTCGTCGCCGGCCAGTAGCAGTTGTCCGATGGGAGATTCAATGTATCTATATAACATGGTGATCGTCCGCGATTTTGATGATTTCAATAGTGACTGAAAAAAGAATATATTATCCTTTATCCCATATTCAATTGAGATTAGTCTAGCCGGGTGAGCGAAACGCAGCAGTTAAATACCACCCACCGCGCGATTATTGTAATCACGTTAGGATTCCTGGCGCTGGCGCTTGCCTATTCTGCTCGGGCTGTCCTGGGATTGGCCATGCCTATTTGGGAAGATCAAATGGGCTGGTCCAGAAGTTACGTCTCGAATGTTGCCGCCATAGCATTGCTGGTGATGGCGGTAGTTGCTCCTATATCCGGGATAATTCTGGATCGGAAAGGTTTACGCTTTACGCTATTGATCGGGCTGGTCGCAGTTTGTCTGGCCTGTATTGTCGTCAGTATTAGCGAAAGTCGGTGGATGCTGTTTATCGGCTTCGGTGTTATTGGCGGGGTTGGGTTCGGAATTGTTGCCACTCATGTCGTTGCCGCCGCCGTCGCACGAGTCTATCCGCGCAACGTGGGTCTGGCTACGGGTATTGCGACCTCAGGTTCTACCGCAGGCCAGTTTCTGCTGGTACCGTTAATTGCAATTTTGCTGGCTTCCTTTAGCTGGCAATGGGGATTCGCGAGCATCGCAATTGGCACGGCCATTCTGATTCCGTTCGTCTGGTTTATACCCGATGACAAACCAGTTCAGGAGCCCGAGGCAGACAATGCCGGGGCGGGTAACTGGAAAAGCGAAATTTCTAAAATCGCGCGCAGTCCAGTGTTTCACTTACTCTTCTGGAGCTATATGATCTGCGGCTATACTACTAGTGGTGTTATCGAAACCCACCTTTTACCCTATGCCTCATCCCGTGGTTTCGCGCCGTTGCCAAGTGCTACTGCGTACGGTTTGCTATCCGCGGTTAACCTGATTGGCATGATCGGGGTAGGCTGGCTCGCTGATCGAATGAATCGCCCACTATTGCTCGGCTGTATCTATATTGTTCGCGGTTTAACCTTTTATGTGTTGCTCAACGTCGGTACCAGCTACGAAACACTGCTCATATTCGCGCTTGTATTCGGTATAGTCGACTACTCGACCGTTCCGGTTACAACCAGCCTGGTAGCCAGTCATCTGGGACTTCGGGCGGTGGGATTTGTAATGGGATTACTGACCGCCGGCCATCAGATTGGTGCGGCAATCGGTGCCTCACTGGGCGGGTACTTCTTCGCCATGAATGCTACCTACGATCTGGTCTGGATCAGTTCTATTGCGCTGGCCATCATTGCAGGAGTGATGGTATTCCTGTTGAAAGAAAAGCCCGATCAGAAACAGATATTGTATCCCGAGCCTGTATAATGCGGAGCATGTTCATCCGATTTTGGTATAGGGATTTCTCAGTAACAGATCACGATTAATTGAGGCTAAATTTCGAAAATAATCCAACCTGCCCTCTAACACCTATCCACAAGAATGCGCTATCTAACAGTAATTCGTCATGCTGCCGTTCTGCATTTGTTACTGCACAGAATCGTCCGGGCTCATGCTTGTCAATTTTGCCTGCCTGTGACCAACTTTTATTGTTTCGCGATAAACTATGTAGAGACCACTTGCGATGACTACGCCGGCTCCGGCCAGAGTGATCGAATCGGGTAGTTCGTCCCAGAACAAATATCCGAGCAGACTGGCCCAGATTAATGCCGAGTACTCAAATGGTGAAATGACCGCAGCGGGTCCGAGCCTGAACGCATGGGTTATGCAGATTACACCCACACTGCCGAAGGCGCCGGCCAGGGCAAACAGGCCCAGATCGGTCAGGGTGGGTGTTGCCCAGAAAAATGGCGCCAGTACCACGCCGGTTAGCGTCATGCCGAGTTGCGGGTAAAGCATCAATGCTGCGGTACTCTCGGTCTCCTTCAAGGCTCGCGTGGTAATCATCAGCAGGGAATAGACCAGAACGCTGCCAAGCACAATGAGCGCGGCCCACTGAAACACGCCTGTGCCTGGACGAAGCATTATTAAAACCCCGCAAAATCCAGCACCAATGGCAAAAAATCGATGGATACCGACCTTTTCCTTGAGGATAGTTACTGACAGTACCGTAATGAAAATGGGTGCCGCAAAAGTAATCGCGATAGCATCGATCAGCTTCATTTGCGAAAGCGCCCAGAAAAAACTGAAACTCATGGTGAGGACCAGCAAATATCTCAGGCCATGAGCCAATGGGCGCTCGGTCCTCAATGACTGGATGCCTTTCCCGTAGAGGGCAAAGAAACTTAACAGCGG
>QIJI01000026.1 GCA_003231795.1 Gammaproteobacteria bacterium | reverse complement strand
TTGGTATTTTGTGTATGCCAGTAGACTTCTGCCCAGTTGTTTTTTTGTGCTTCTTCGACGACGGCCGCGATCAAGGCCGCGCCGACACCACCGGCGCGAATTTTCGGGGACACGTACAAGTCATTCAAATAGCAAACCTGATTCTGATGCCAGGTATGCGCGTGCGGGAAAAAGTGAACCAGCCCGATCAACTTGCCGTCGGCATCGGCGACCCGGCACTGGATTTCCTGCGCCGGATCGAGGATTCGCTGCCACAGTTGCGAGGTTGTATCCGACGGCATACTCGATTCGTAAAAGTCGATATAGGCAAGCCACAAAGGTTCCCAGTCTGCTCGATCAGTCGGGCTCGCTTTTCTTATCTGATAATTGCCGTTAGTCATATCACACTCGTTTGTGCTGTTTAATTTGCGCTAATTATAACTTGCCTGAGCGCAGTCGGATCGATAAAATCGCTGCCCCGCTGGTAGCGATGGCGTCGCTGCCTGTATAGCATTTTCAGATCCTGTACGCCCGGATTGTGTATCGGGTGATTGTCTTAGTTCACCCGGTCTTTTTCGGAGTGAAACTCATGTCTCAAATCGAACGTCCCGAATTTTTCGAACTGGCCAATGGCGACAAGGCGAAATTGCCCTTTTCCGACGCCGAGTATGAAAATCGACTAGCCAATCTGCGTAAATTGATGAGCGACGGCGGTGTTGATGCGATGCTGCTGACGTCGATGCACAACATCGCCTATTACTCGGGTTTTCTATATTGCTCTTTTGGTCGCCCCTACGCCTGCGTGGTGACAGATCAGCGTTGTGTCACGGTGTCGGCCAATATTGATCTGGGGCAGCCGTGGCGTCGCTCGTATGGTGAAAATGTTATCTATACCGATTGGCAGCGCAACAACTATTGGCGCGCAGTTCAATCGATTATTCCGCAGGCGAAACATATCGGTATCGAAGGTGATCACATGACGCTGGCTTCACGAGAAGTAATGTCAGCGATGCTGGGCGATGTCCAGACACGTGATCTGAATCAGCAAGTCATGGCTTTACGCATGATTAAATCGGCCGCAGAAATCGAACTGATCAAAGGCGGTGCGCGTACCGCGGATATCGGCGGCGAAGCGATTCGTGACGCGATTAAAGTCGGTACCCACGAAATCGATGTCGCGATGGCCGGACGTGACGCGATGGAACTGGAGATTTCACGCGCCTATCCGGACAGCGAAATCCGCGATTCATGGGTCTGGTTCCAGTCCGGTATCAACACCGACGGCGCGCACAACCCGGTGACCACGCGTCAGCTTGAAGCGGGCGATATCCTGAGCCTGAACAGCTTTCCGATGATTTCGGGATATTACACTGCGCTTGAACGTACGCTGTTTGTGGGCGAGCCTGACGCGGCCTCGCTCAAGGTCTGGCAGGCCAATGTCGATGCGCATGAGTTTGGTATATCGTTGATTAAACCAGGCGCGACCTGTTCTGGTATTTGCGCTGAAATCAATCGCTTTTTTGTCGACCAGGATTTGTTGCAGTATCGCACTTTCGGTTACGGTCATTCGTTTGGCCTGTTGTCACATTACTACGGTCGTGAGGCCGGGCTCGAATTACGCGAAGACATCGATACCGTACTCGAAGCGGGTATGGTGGTTTCGATGGAACCCATGCTGACGCTGCCACAAGGTCTTGCTGGCGCCGGTGGATATCGCGAACACGATATTCTGGTTATCGGCGATGGCAAGGTTGAGAATATCACCGGTTTTCCTTATGGTCCCGAGCATAACGTTATCGCAGCTTAGTTGTTAACCCGTCTTCCCCGCGTCCCCGATCGTCATCCCCGCGCAGGCGGGGGATCTAAAAACGCGCCATCGTTACAAGGTCCCCGCCTGCGCGGGGATGACGGTGGAGAGGGACGAGGGGATGACGAGCCGAGACGTTAAAGACGAGTTGTCTGTTGCGACATTCGCGCTTGCGGTGGAATGACGGTAGTTTATTATGGCGCGCATGTCTGAAGATCGATCCTATCCTGAAGTCCGTGATGCGGTGGCGCGTCTGTGCAGCGATTTCCCCGGTGCGTACTGGCGCGACAAGGATCGCGTCAAGGCATACCCAAGCGAATTTGTACAAGCCCTGACCGATGCCGGCTATCTGTCGGTTCTGATTCCGGAACAGTATGGCGGTGCGGGTATGGATCTTGGAGCGGCCTGCGCGGTGCTCGAGGAAATTCAGCGCAGCGGCGCCAACGGCGGCGCCTGTCACGCGCAAATGTATATCATGGGGACCTTGCTGCGCCATGGAAGCGAAGCGCAAAAGCAAAAGTATCTGCCCGATATTGCATCGGGCGCATTGCGCTTACAGGCCTTCGCTGTAACCGAGCCATCGAGTGGTACTGATACGACGCGAATCAAGACCCGCGCCAAACGGGATGGCGACCATTATGTCGTAACCGGGCAAAAGGTGTTTATCTCGCGCGTCGAACATTCGGACTTTTTGCTGTTACTGGTGCGAACCACTCCGCGTGTTGAAGTCGAAAAACCGACCCAGGGAATGTCGGTGCTACTGGTCGATTTGCGTGATGCGGTTAATAACGGATTAACCGTTAGGCCGTTGGAAACCATGTTGAATCACGCTACCACCGAGCTGTTTTTCGATCAGCTTCGAGTGCCGGTT
>QIJI01000449.1 GCA_003231795.1 Gammaproteobacteria bacterium | reverse complement strand
GCCCTCGTCAAACACTACCAATGGTGCCAGAACCAGATCCAGTTGATCCGGTGCCAACATTTCATCATCGCGCACATCCGGTTCAGGTAGACGAAACTTGTTGATGCGCATTGTCTGGCCTTCAAAATAAGGCGAGAACCGCAAAGCTACCTGATCCAGATTGGGCAGAAAGACCTTCTTTCCCTGTGACCAGGCATGCCGTATTACCGGTTGCAGCCCGATCTCGCCATTGACTGCAAAATAAGTGGCAATTGATTGCGATTGCTGATACTCATCCAGCGCAATGATTGACCGGTACAAAGCTTCGGCTGCCCGCTCCTGTTGCTGTGGCGCAATATCAGCGCGCAATTTGCGATTTCGTAGTCGCTGTTCGTTATGAGGATTCATTTTGAATGCATCGGGGTTGCATCAGAGTAACAGGCGCGCATCATACGTTTATTCGAGCAGGCTGAGTAGCCATTCCTTGAATGCTCGTACCGCCGGGTTTTTCAAATGTGATTCGGGACAGACGACATAATAGGCAAACTCGTTTTCCAGCGTGATATCAAAAGGACACACCAGACGCCCTGACTCGAGGTGGTCTTCGACAAATGTGGTTGACCCCAGAGCGATACCCTGACCATCAATGGCCGTCTGAATCAACACATTGGTATCGTCGATAATGGTTCCTTTGTGGGAATTAATGTCCGTTACCGCTGCAAGCCTGAGCCAGTCAGACCAGCATTCGTAATTGGCGTCATGCAATAAGGTGTAATAACGCAAATTGTTAATATCGGTTAAAGGCTTGTCGTTGTTCATGAAAGCTGGTGAGCAAACTGGAAAGAAGTCGAGGCTGAGCAACGAGTCGGCGACGACACCCGGCCAGTCCCCTTTGCCGTAGGTCACTGCCAAATCAATATCTTCGCGATCAAAATCTACCGGTCCATGCGCGTGATACAGACACAGATCGAATTCGGGATACTGCAACCAGAAATATTTCAACCTCGGCGACAACCATTTGGCAGCAAAGGAAGGTGCCAGCCGAACACTGATCATATTGGGCAACTGCTCCTGATTAACCGACCCGATAGCCGTTGAAACAAGGTCAAAGGCTTCAATGATGTCCGGTAACAACAGCCTTCCCTGCTCGGTCAAAGCCAGGCGACGGGGATAACGGTCAAACAACGAAACTCCGAGGTACTCTTCAATCACCTTGATTTGATGACTGATGGCAGCCTGGGTCACGTTAAGTTCTTTGGCAGCCCCGGTAAAACTTAACAGGCGCCCGGCAGCCTCGAAACATTTAACACTGTTCAACGGTGGCAATCGGCGGCCCATATCATACCCGATGGATTATTAAAACTAATGCATGGTATAAAAAATAATAGCTTGAATCCATCGTTATCTGATTCGACAATGCTGGGGTGCGGTTGCCCATTCAGGTCAACGACTGTTCTCGAGGAATCCAGCATGGCAAGACGTTCCAACGCCCGTGAGGCAAAAATCGCCCTGCGCAAGGCCGCGCTCGCCGAAGACAAGAAGCCGGTTCACCCGGGGGAGTCCGGAGGTCAGTATCGGCCTCTCTGTGATTCTGATGTCGAGCAAATTGAGGCTACGGTTTATCGAATTCTGGAAGAAGTCGGTTTTGCCGATGCGAACGAACATTGTATCGAGACCTGCGTCTCGATCGGTGCCATTTACGGCGATGATAATCGTCTGCGATTTCCGCGCTCGGTGATAGAAGACACCCTCGACAAATGCAGTCGCGAATTGACGCTGCATGGTCAGGATCCAAAACATGACTTGCATCTGAGTGGTTCCAAAGTTCATTTTTCAACCGCGGGTGCCGCGGTCATGATTGCCGATCCCATGAATAACGAATACCGCGAGTCAACCTCCCAGGATTTGTACGACATGGCGCGTATCGCAGATCAATGCGAACATATTCATATGTTTCAGCGTACCTGTGTGTTACGTGATATCACCGACAATCACAGCATGGATATCAATACCGCCTATAACGCCTTGATGGGTACGACCAAACATATCGGCAGTGCCTGGACCGAAGCGCAGCATCTCAAAGATACCTTTAAGATGTTGCACCTCGTAGCCGGTGGTAAAGATAAATGGCGCGAGCGCCCGTTCATGAGTATTTCCTGCTGTCACGTCGTACCCCCGACGAAATTTACCGAAGAAGCACTGGGCTGCATCAAAGTGGCGGTCGAAGGTGGAATGCCGGTATTACTGCTGTCAGCCGGACAATCCGGTGCCACATCGCCGGCCTGCCTGGCAGGTGCCGTAACCCAGGCCTGGGCGGAGTGCCTGGGCGGACTGGCATTTGTCAACGCCATCAAACCCGGCGCACCGGCGATTCTCGGCACCTGGCCGTTCGTGTCAGATTTACGCACCGGGGCTATGAGTGGCGGGTCTCCGGAACAGGCTATACTGTCCTCTGCCTGTGCGCAGATGGGCAATCACTTCGGCCTGCCGACAGGAACAGCCTGCGGCATGACCGATTCTAAATTCCCGGACTTCCAGGGTGGTGCGGAACGGGCTTATACCCTGTCCTGTGCTGCAACCTCGGGTGCCAACATCATTTACGAATCTGCCGGCATGTACGCCAGCTTGCTCAGTGCTTGCCCCGAATCACTGTTGCTTGACAACGACATTCTCGGCGCAGCTTTGCGCATCACCCGT
>QIJI01000438.1 GCA_003231795.1 Gammaproteobacteria bacterium | reverse complement strand
TGAAGCGGATTTTCCGTCCATTTTCGAACCGGTACATGGTTCGGCGCCTGATATAGCAGGTCGGGGAATTGCTAACCCGATCGGTCAGATCTGGTCGGCGGCAATGATGCTGGACCACCTCGGCCATGCACAGGCACACGATGCGGTGATCACGGCAATTGAAGATGTTATCCGAGAGCGTGACTGTTTGACTCCTGATATGGGTGGCGAAGCCAGTTGCAGTGACTGCGGCAGCACAATCGCTACGCGGCTAGCAGGATAAGGATAATAGACGCGGTAATCATAACGATACCGGCAACCTCTTTGTGCGAAACTTTTTCTCTGAAAATGAATATCGTTACCACGAAAGTAAAAATCAGTTCGATCTGTCCAAGGGCTCGAACATAGGTCGCGTTTTGCAGAGTAAAAGCACTGAACCATGCGATAGAAGCCAGACCGCCGCTGAGTCCGACCAGCGCGCTCGGACGCCAGTAACGTATAACTTTTGCCAGTTGCTCGGGTTCGCGAATCGCGATTATCGTTCCCATGGTTGCAATTTGCAGCAGCAAAACAACGAGTAAGGTGAACGACGAGGCTACAAGAAAGTTATCGACACCCAGCGAAAGCGAAGCCGCTCGAAACAGAACTACACTCATGCCGAGCCAGGCCGCACAACCGAGGCCGATTAAAGTGGGAAATCGCCACAGTCCGCTGATTAAATTATCGATACTGAGTTTTGCCTGCCCCGCGCTTAGTATGACCAGCCCCGCCGAGCTTATTGCAATTGCGATGACAATTGCCGGGGTTAATTGATCTCCGAGGAGAATGAGACCGAAAACGGCGACCATGATCGTTTCGAGCTTGGAGATGGTGGTTCCGACTACGAAGTTGTGAAATGAAAACAGCCACAACAAAAAGACGGTAAACATGATTTGGCAGATTCCACCGAGCGCCGCGTAAATCAGAAAACTGGAACTGAATCCCGGAAGTGGCTCCACCTCGGTATACGCGACGATAAAAAAATAAAGCAGTGCGACTGGCAAGGCATAAACAAAGCGCACGTAAGCGGCGCCCAGGGTCGAGAGTTTACCTTTGAGGTGCTTTTGTATTGCCGAGCGGATGTTTTGGAAAAAGGCTGCGGCGATGGTGAGCGGAATCCACAGCTCCATGATTTATTGTTCTTGAATTGAAGAAGTGCAGAATACTCTGTGAGTCATTCCCGCGAAAGCATCTTTGATTTTGTCATCCCGTGGTCCGACGTATCGGGATGACACTCTGTTATTATGACGTGCAAGCAACAGGAAGGGTCAACGTGTCAGAATGTCACATCGCACAACTCAACATTGCCAGAATGAAATATGCCGCAGAATCGGACGAAATGTCCGGGTTTATGGAGCGTCTCGAAGATATCAATGCGCTTGCTGATAGTTCACCCGGATTCGTGTGGCGCCTGCAAACCGAGGATGGTGATGCCACCGCAATCGACTACTTCGGCTCTGAGTACCTGGTCAACATGAGCGTCTGGAAAAATGTCGATGCCTTGAAAAACTATGTATACCGCTCGGCACATAGCGAGGTGTTGGCGCGCCGAAAGCAATGGTTTGACCGAATCGAAGAAGCTTACTCGGTAATGTGGTGGGTTGCGCCAGGCACTATTCCGAGCCTCGAGGAAGCCGGAAAGCGTCTCGAAAGTCTGCGTCAGAACGGCCCGAATGTGGAAGCTTTCTCGTTCAAGCGATTGTTTGACCCTGACTAGTCAACCCGTCGATGATACTGACTCGCAATCTCGCGATCGCACTATTCGCGACGGTTATTTCCTTCAGCACTCTCTATATTCCGCAGCCGATGTTGCCACTGCTGGCGGAGCAATTTGGGATTTCCGCGGGGCAGTCCGGATTGTTAATGACGGTAACGATGTTACCGCTGGCTTTCGCACCCATTCTCTACGGATATTTTCTGCAGGCGATTCCCGCCCGCCTGATGCTGATGATTGCTTTAAGTCTGCTGGCGATAAATCAACTGTGTTTCTACTTTGTCGACGAGTTCTGGCAGCTTTTGCTGTTGCGCCTGATACAGGGAATGCTGTTACCCGCAATATTTACCGCCCTGATGACTTATTGTGCCAGCATGGTTCCAAAAGCGCTGGTACGTCGGACCATGGGGTTTTACATCGGAGCCACTATTCTCGGAGGTTTTATCGGGCGATTCGCGGGTGGGGTTTTCGCCAGTTCATTCGACTGGCGTATCGCGTTTGTGGTTATGGGATTGATGCAAATACTACCGTTATTGTTGTTGATGCGGGTGGATTCCGATGCGGATATCAATTTTGAGCGTCTGGATGTCGGCAGTATTGTGCGAGTACTTTGCAATCGAAACTACCGAACTATATTCATCGCGTTATCCAGCGTGTTTTTTGTCTTTTCCGGAATATTGAATATTATTCCGTTTCGCTTGCAGGACATCGAACCCGGGGCCACTCCGTTTTTGATCTCCATGTTATATCTGGGATACCTGGTCGGTGCGCCGGTTTCTTTTTTCAGCGAACGTATTACAAAGCGATTCACCGATGATCGCATCGGTTTGATGTTAGGATTAGTGGCTCATGGCTTCGGGTTATTGATGCTGTTGTTCGTGGCCTACCAGGGTTTGTTGCTGATGATGTTTTTTCTGGCAGGCGGATTTTTTCTAATTCATGCGTTGTTGT
>QIJI01000352.1 GCA_003231795.1 Gammaproteobacteria bacterium | reverse complement strand
TCGTGGTCATCCAGTTATTTTTCTCCTCCGTGGTGTTAATGACTATTTTCGGGTTGATTGGCTCCGCAGCCAAGCTGTCCGGTAGCCGCATCGCACACAAAATCGCCGCCGCTTACACCGTAATATTTCGTGGCACCCCGGAAATCCTGGTACTGTTGCTCATGTACTACGGTGCGGCGATTACACTGACATCAATTGCCCAGATGTTTGATCCGAGCATAAAGTATGTTGACCTGCCGCCGTTCTGGGCAGGTAGCCTGGCATTGGGGCTCATCGTCGGATCCTACGCGACCGAAACCTTTCGCGGCGCTTTCATGGGCGTTCCGGTGGGGCGGGTCGAGGCGGCGCGGGCCCTTGGCCTTTCCGGGTTGCAAACTTTCTTTTATATCAAACTGCCTGAAATGTGGCGCCTCGCGCTGCCGGCATACGGCAACCACCTGCTCTCGGTGATAAAAGATACCGCGCTGGTTTCTATCATCGGGCTGACCGAGATACTGTATATCGCCGAACAGGCGATAAGTACTACCGGCAAACCTTTTACCATGTTTCTTTTTGTCGGAATTATTTACCTCGCATTCTCTACCATCATTACACTGACGGTTATGGTGATGGAAAAACGCGCCAATCGCCACCTGGTGATCTCAGAATGATCTTCGATTTCGCGTTAGTCGCCGATAGCATTCCAAAAATGCTGGTCGGAATTGGCCTGACATTCCAGCTAATGTTCCTGTCGGGCATTCTCGGCTTGATTCTGGCGGTGATTTTACTGTTGATGCGAATGAGCAAGCGATGGTACCTGGTGGCGCCGGCCATGGTACACATCTACGTGTTTCGAGGCACACCGATACTGGTGCAGATTTTTATCATTTATAATGGCCTGCCTCAGTTCGAATTCATCCGCGAAAGTATTTTCTGGCCCATTCTAAGGGAACCCTTTGGCTGCGCCATCGTTGCCCTGACCCTGAATACCGGTGCCTATGTTTCCGAAATTCTGCGTGGCGGCGTCCTCGGAGTGGATCGCGGGTTATCCGAAGCAGGCGCTGCGCTTGGCTTGTCGAAGCGCCAACGTGCTATCTATATCGTCGCACCCATTGCCACCAGGCTGGCGATTCCCGCCTACAGCAACGACTGCATCAGTCTGATGAAATCAACCGCACTGGTCAGCACCATTACGCTGCTGGATATGATGGGAATTGCGCTGACAATTTACGGTGAAACCTATGCGCCCTACGAGATATTCATCTCATTGGCGATCATATACATGATGCTGACCTGGGTAATTCAGAAGGCGTTTGGTCGCTTTGAAAAACGCATGAGCCGATATCTTTGCAGAGAGGAATAGCATGACCGAGATCGAAAATCAGCCAATCATCGTCCTGGAAAACGTTGATAAATTCTTTGGCCCCTTTCAAGCATTGAAGTCCGTGAACCTGACGGTCGCCAAGGGTGAAAAGGTCGTAATATGCGGGCCGTCCGGATCGGGAAAGTCGACCCTGATCCGCTGTATCAATCGCCTTGAAGAGCACAACAGTGGCAAAATTGTTATTAATGGTCATGAACTAACCGACAACGTTAAAGACATTGACGCCGTACGCCGCGAGGTGGGAATGGTGTTTCAGAGTTTTAATTTATTTCCACACCTGACTATCATCGAAAACCTGATGCTGGCACCAAAGCTGGTGCGTAAAACTTCGACGGAAGAAAACCGGGCAACTGCAATGCGTTTTCTTGAACGCGTGAAAATCCCCGACCAGGCGGACAAATTCCCGATTCAGCTATCCGGCGGACAACAACAACGCGTCGCCATTGCGCGCGCGCTGTGCATGAACCCGGAGGTGATGTTGTTTGATGAACCGACCTCGGCGCTCGACCCCGAAATGATCTCGGAGGTGCTGGATGTCATGATCGATTTGGCAAAGGATGGCATGACCATGATCTGCGTGACCCATGAAATGGGATTTGCGCGCTCCGTTGCAGACAGCGTGGTATTCATGGACCAGGGTGAAATCGTCGAAACCGGGCCACCCGAGACCTTTTTTGATAATCCTGAAAGCGATAGGACCAAACTGTTTCTCGAGCAAATTTTGACGCACTAGGGCACGATTCGCAGGGTTTGATCCGCAGGTAGACGGCAATGAAAGATATTGATGAACTGGTGTTATTTGCCACCGAACTGGCTGAGTTGAGCCGAGGCATCATTCTCTCGCATTCGATCCTGGACGTGGATCACGAGATCAAGGCGGATGGTTCGCCAGTAACCTCGGTAGACCGCGAAGTCGAGCAGAGACTCAGAGAGCATATCGATGCCAACTACCCGCAGCATGGTATTTTCGGCGAGGAGTTTCCGAATCGGGACATCGATGCGGAAAGAGTCTGGGTAATCGATCCCATCGACGGCACACGACAGTACGCCACCGGTATTCCGCTTTACAGTACATTAATCGGTCTGGCTGAGGCGGGTCAGTTCGTACTGGGTGTGATGGATTTCCCCGCCACCCGGGACCGCTGGATCGGGGGCCAGGGTTACCCGACCCGATGGAACGATCGAGTGGTCACTGTTAATCAATGCGGCAATCTGCAAGATGCGATGATAGCGCGCAGCGAACCGGATCGATGCAGTCACGAAGAAGACCTCGTGTCGTCGAAACTTGCCAGTGCAGGGCCATTTAGCATCTGTGGTGCCA
>QIJI01000454.1 GCA_003231795.1 Gammaproteobacteria bacterium | reverse complement strand
CCCTCGTGGAAACAGTCCACCGGGCAAACGTCGACACAGTCGGTGTGTTTGCATTTAATGCAATCCTCGCCAACGATATAAGTCATCGTCTTGTTTCAGCGTCAGTTAAACAACTGGCTTTGGCAAAAAATCGAGCCATAGTCAGTCACCTGGAAGATCCATCAAATTATGATGCTGCTTGCACCGACGAGAGCTCAATACCCTCAACGGCGTCATCGACATCTGTAAACAGTCCTGCTTCGTCGAACAGAACACGATCGTTGTAGCCACTAAACCAGATGGCATCAGGGTTGCGACCTAGCAGTGTAACTTTGCCGCGATCCGGTGCATCCGCAGCACCACGGAGTAATTTCATAACAACAAAACCATTTTCTCCACCGGGTACGCCGGGCAGCGGCTCTGAGGTAACCGCAGCGACTTCGGTTTTTCCTTTGTAATGCGTGATCGATAACCGCGCGTGTGTTTCTACACCCGAAAGTCCTTTTTGGGACTCGTTGAGAATGCGCCAGGCTTCTTCAATCGGCACATTAAATGCCTTGTGTCCAACGATATCACGACCGCAAAAAAAGTAATGGTTTTCGACGCCATTACGTTTTAGCTCTCTTTGCATAATGCGTAGCGCGTCAGGATCGTTATTGATTTCCGCGATAATCGGTGCCTGATTGTCGATGTTGAGCCAGTTGCGTTTGCCCAGTTCCGCAACTGCACGCAGTGTATCCGGGTGCCAGACGAGGCCTCCGTTCGGGTCATCGATATAGTTGCCATTGTCATCTTTCTCCAGAAACTCGTCTGGATGGTTGAAGTGCACCATCAAACGAATTTTGATTTGTGGATAGACAGCATGGAACTTGTCCAGCATATCGAAAAAGCTGCTGTCGAAGCGATTCGGGAAGAACGCCAGTTCCTTTGTGCCCAAACGAATTGACTCGATTCCCGCATCAGCCAGAGCCGACCACCAGCCGGCGATATTTTTGTTACTAAGCACCATCGGATCACCACCCGACATCAATATTTCACGTAACCTTTCACGACCGGTATCGGGATGACGTCCGCCGTTGTCGGCGACTTCCTGGTTGTGCTTATTGATGTAATCTACTATGTCCTGAATTTGCGCCAGTCCCTTGGGAGCAACCGTACCGTCCGGGCGCTCGACTTCTTTTTGGGCAATCAGTTCTTCCCGATAACAAAAGCGGCAGTGTGCGGAACAAGTCGAGGCTACATAAATTAGTCCCAATTCATATTTATGTATCAAGCCTTCCACCGGGCTGTAATCCATTTGTTTGCCGGGATCAGAAGCGCCATCCAAATCGTAAGTTTCCTTGGGACTCGCTTTTACCAGCACCTGAATGGGCTTGCTTTTTTTGGCGAGCTCAAAATAGTGTCGGGTAATCTTGACTGGCATACGTGTTTCGACGTCTTTGCTCGTGCCCTTCAAGTCAGCCAGCGCGCTCAGCTCCACTGAACTGTAAAATGATCGCATATCCTCGGGTGCTTTCCCGTCCAGAAACTTTTTCAGACCGGTGATTATCTGCCGGTCGTACTTGCCGTTTTCGACGGAATCCAGAAAACTTTGTGCCTGCTCGGAAGGTTGGTACTTTGCTGCTTTTGCCATTTATCGACTCGCTCTCAATGTGATTGTCCCTACCCGGATATGCTATATACTCATGGTGGCGCGTATCCAGGAAAATTAGTGCCAATGCAGAATTATCGACACTAGCACCGTAGTTCCGCGAAATACTGGCGCATTGATTCATGTTTATCAAACGACAATAGCTCAAGCATATGTGAGCTTTGGTAATGAATAATGATATACCAACGACGGGTGTTCCCCAGTACCAGCATGCTCCTGGCGTTCGACGCCGCTGCGCGAGCCGGGAGCTTTACCGCCGCAGCCAGAGAGCTGCGTTTGACGCAGGGTGCGGTGAGCCGACAGATTTCTGCACTCGAACAACAACTCGATGTAGTTGTATTTGACCGAGGTCGAAAAGCAATCGAGTTGACTGAAGTTGGCAGGACCTACTTCGAAGAGATTCACGAGGCGTTACAAATTATCAGACGGGCTTCGCTAAACGCAATGACGAGTCCGTTGAATGCCACACTCAACCTTGCGATACATCCTACCTTTGGTACGCGCTGGCTGATGCCTCGATTTCCCCATTTTTTACAGGAAAACCCGAATGTAACGGTACACTTTTCCAGTAAAGTCTCCTTTTCCAACTTTAAGGATGAAGATTTGCACAGCGCGATTCTCTACGGGAGCCCTGACTGGGATGACGCCGAGAGCCATTACCTGATGGGAGAGGAGGTCATTCCGGTATGTTCCCCCCAAATGCTTCCCGCGAAGGCCACCCATTTACCCGAAGCATTGTTGAAAGTACCTTTGCTTCACCTCGAGTCGAGGCCGAATGCCTGGCGAGACTGGTTTTCGATGCACAACCTTGTTCCTCCTGAAGAGCAGGGCATGTTATTTGAACAATTTTCCATCATTGCTCAAGCGGCGGTGGCAGGCGTCGGCGCAGCTTTGTTACCCACCTTTCTGATTCAGGGCGAACTCGACCGGAAGGAACTGGTCGCCATATCGCGCACCCCGCTGGTCAGCAAATCCGGTTATTACCTGGTCACCCCGCGTGACAGACTTCGATTCCCGCCGGCTAACGCATTTTGCGAATGGTTGTTAAACACGAT
>QIJI01000145.1 GCA_003231795.1 Gammaproteobacteria bacterium | reverse complement strand
TTCCATGCTAGTAAAGTCAACGGTTTGCATTAGTTTTCTCCAGTTGTATCAGATCGCGCTGCACCGGCGGGTTGTTTAACAGCGTAGTAACTTGTTTTCCGGGTCATAGGCTGCATCCATTTCTATATGTGCGGATCGACTTCCAGCCGAAGTCTCGATAGTGACCTCGAGACCCTTGTCGATCATCTCGGGCTTCAAATAGGCGAAAGCCAGGCTTTTTCCGATGCGATGGCCGTAAGCCCCTCCCGTGGTTAAACCAATCAGATCGCCATTGTAATAAACCGCTTCGTTACCGTAACACTCGCAGGCGATATCATCGTCGAATACCAGGTAAGCCAGTTCGATCGAGTAGTCGTTTTGTTGCCGGGATTTCAGGTTTTCGCAACCGATAAAATCTCGGCTGGTGTCGATAAAACGTCCCATGCCGGCTTCGAAGCCGCTGATTTCTTCGGTAAATTCGTTGCCATAGGCGCGATACATTTTTTCCATGCGCATCGAATTAAATGCGTAGCCGCCAAAATCCCGAATTGCGTAAGGTTCAGCCTTTCGCCACATTGAATCGTAAATCGATAACAATTGATAAGATGGCATGTGTAATTCGTATCCAAGTTCTCCTGCGTAGGAAACCCGGAGCACCGTAACCGCTGCACTATCGAGTTTGATATTGCGCACGCATAGCCACGGGAAATTTTCATGTGACAGGTCTTCTTCGGTCATTTGTTGCAGAATTTCACGCGATTTTGGTCCGGTAATCAGCATTGACGAAATTGAATCGGTCAGATTTTCGATGTTCACATCAAAGCCTTCTGCGTTGGATTGCATCCAGTGCAGGTCCTTATGCTCGGAGCCGATTGCCGAGACCAGGTAAAAGTCGTTTTCATCCATTCTCGAAATCGACATTTCGCACATGATTCCGCCATTGGGAGAATGAAACAGGGTCAGGCTGATTCGTCCCACCCGGGGTAACTTGTTACAGGAAAGGCGATCGAGATATGCGGCTGCATCGGGCCCGTTTACGCGAAATTTGGCGGCACCCGAAATATCGATTACCCCGACCGACTCCCGTACCGCATTACATTCCTCGCCGGCGACTGCAATGGCTTCACTATGTGACCAGGACAGAGATTCGCGAAGGACGCTTTCGGTCTGGAACCACAGCGCTTTTTCGTAGCCCTGCACCGCGCCATGAACCGCGCCATGCTCCAGCAATCGTGCGTAGAGCGGGCTGCACCGTATCGGTCGTCCGTGTGGGCGGTTATCGTTAGGTGCACCGGCTGCATACATGTTTTCATAAGATTCAATGGCTTTAATGGTGCAATATTTTTTGTCAGCCCAATCGCCGAAACGGCGGGTATCGAGTGAGGCCATGTTGATTTCGGTCTGGCCATATTGCATCCACTGGGCCATGTATTTACCGATACCACCCTGGGCAATACCAATGCTGGCGCCGCAAAGATTCCAGAAATTGCGTAACCCGGCTACGGGCCCTGCGAGAATATTGTCATCAGGGGTATGCGTAATTGGACCGTTGACCACTGTTTTGACGCCGACTTCTTCAAATTTGGGGGTGAGTTCGAAGCAACGCTCCAGGAACGGCATCAATACGTCGAGATTGGGCTCGAACAGTTCACGATCAAATGACCAGTCCATTCCACCGAGTGCCCAGGGCCGCGAACCCCACATCTCGTAAGGTCCAACCAGAAATCCGAGGCCTTCCTGTCGGATATACGCAGAACTGTAAGAATCGCGGCAAACGGGCAACTCCCAACCAAGGGCTTCGATGTCAGGATGCGTCTCGGTCACCAGGTATTGATGCTCGAGATTGGTCAGTGGGACATTGGTGCCGACCATTGCGCCGATTTCACGGGCAAAGCAGCCTGCCGCATTGACAACGTGCTCAGTGGTAATGCTGCCCTTGTCAGTGATGACTTCCCATTCACCCGAGCGTAATTCTTTAATTTCAGTAACCTGGGTGAAACGGTAAATTTCTGCGCCATTGTCGCGTGCCAGTTTGGATAGCGGCATGACCACCGAAGTAGGATCAACATGACCATCATTTGGCGTGCTGACGATGATCCGGGCCTTATCGAAATTCATCAGGGGATTCAATTTTTTGGCTTCTTCTTTGCTGACAATATTGAACTCAAAACCAATATTCTTTGAACGGCTCTCAAGATTTTTGAACCATTCCTCTTCGACTTTTGTGAAACCCTGTCGAATACTGCCGCATTGGTGGAAAACTGATTTTTCGCCGGTTTCTTCGGGCAGAATTTCGTTATAGAGCTTGATCGTGTAATCGTGAATTTGGGCTACCGTGTGATTGCCAATAAAATTTGAACAAAGTCCGGCCGCATGCCAGGTAGAGCCGCTGGTCAACTCGCCTTTTTCGACCAGGACCACGTCTTGCCAACCACCTTTGGTAAGGTGATATAGCAGGTTCACGCCGAGTGAACCGCCTCCGATAATGACTACTCTGGCGTGACTTTTCATTGATTGGACCTGTGGATTGTCAAGATTTCTGAGCTCAGGCAGCGCGCCCGAAATTCTCTCTTGGAAGATGAATTTTAGATTGCTCACGGATTTTCCGATCTACTTCATCGCTGATGTGATCCGGATGGTAGCTGCTGAGAATTTCATTTTTTCTGGCGATTGCTTTTTCGAGTAACACCGGTTTGTCCTGTTCAGCC
>QIJI01000164.1 GCA_003231795.1 Gammaproteobacteria bacterium | reverse complement strand
GTATCTGATAGCTATGTTATCCATATCGGGCGGAATGCGCGTTTTATATGCAGGTTTTACGGGCCGACAACGTCATTGAATCTCTGGGTCTTCCTTATTTGAGGAACCTGTCGACCTTCGGTGCATTATCCAGTCAAATCATTGTTGACATGCTCGGCATGGGGAAAATCCGTCAGCTCGACAAGGGCGAGTATTTCGCACGCTATGGAGAAATGGCAGCAGAATTCCAGGTTGTGCTGCAGGGTCGAATCGCATTTTATAAACACTCCAGTGACTGCGATGTATTGACCCGTTATTTCAGCGCGGGTGAACAAATGGGCTTTGATCTGATGATCGGCATGATCGAACACAATGGCATTGACGTTGCTACCGAAAGCACCACTGTCCTCGATATTAGCAGCGATCAATTTCTGGATTTACAGCAGAAGTTTCCAGTTGATTTCGGCCTTCTGATGATTAACCTGACGCGTGAGCTGTCGCGTGAAATCACAATGCTGGAAAACGTAATCGGCGATACCACCGGATGGCATCCGGGGGCAATGGGTGATGGAACAACTTGATTCGGATCGGGTAATCAGGTCGTTAGGACTCCCGCATTTGAGGGGTCTTGCCATTTTCAGCGCGCTGTCGGATCAGGTCATTATTGAATTGTTGCGTCAGGGGGAGATAGAAAGATTGCCGAAAAGTGAGTACATCACTCACATTGACGAGGACGCAGGTGATTTTCAAATAGTTTTGCAGGGCAGGATAGCTTATTACATTCATTGCGAAGACCATCATGTGTTAACCCGATATTTTCATCAGGGCGAGCAACTCGGATTTGACCAGATGATCGGCCTGGTGAAACGCAACGGCACCGATGTCGCGGTCGAAGATAGTCTGGTACTGAATGTGAGCAGCCAGCAGTTTTATCAGCTACATAAGAATTATCCAGGTGAATTCGGCATTTTCATGCTCAATCTGGCGCTCGAATTGTCGCATGAAATATCGCTTCTCGAAGACGTCATTGGAAAAGGCACCGGATGGGTCCAGGCACATTAACTGATTCGAGAAAAAAGCTGCGCCGCCCTCCGGATAACTTGCGCTTCAGCTTCAATTTGAGATTTTATGAAGAGACAAATACATGAATAAAACCAGTCAGTTAAGGGTTAATGGGCAGCGGCTGTGGGATAGTATTATGGCGATTGGTGAGATCGGTCCCGGACAGCATGGCGGTTCCTGTCGCCTGGCACTGACCGACGAAGACCGTGAAGGCCGGGATCTGTTTATCCAGTGGTGTGAGCAAATCGGATGCAGCATCCGCGTTGATGATATGGGTAATATTTTTGCGCGTCGCGATGGACGCAATAATGAACTGGCGCCAATTGTTGCCGGGAGTCATCTTGATACCCAGCCGCATGGCGGCAAGTTTGATGGTATTTACGGGGTGCTCGCAGCACTCGAAGCGATTCGAACCTTACACGAAAATGATGTTACCACCGAGGCACCGCTAGAGGTGGTTGTGTGGACCAATGAAGAAGGTTCACGCTTCGCACCGGCGATGATTGCATCCGGAGTATATGCGGGGCTGTTTGAAAAGGATTACGCCTGGGCGCGCAGTGACAGCGACGGTAATACCCTGGGTGATGAACTTAAACGAATCGGTTATATGGGTGATCTCGTCTGTGGCGACAATCCGATTGGGGCGTTGCTGGAAGCCCATATTGAACAGGGCCCAATTCTGGAAGCGGATCAACATCAGATTGGTGTGGTTGTCGGCGGTCAGGGTCAGCGCTGGTATGACGTCATTATAAAAGGGCAGGATTCACATGCCGGGTCGACTCCTATGCCGGGACGTCGTGATGCACTCGTTGCCAGCGCGGAAATTATCTCGATGGTGCAAACTCTGGCGCTTGAATTTTCGCCTTATGCGGTCGGGACTGTGGGTGAAATGTCGGTGATGCCGAATTCACGCAATACAATTCCGGGAGAAGTTTTTTTTAGCGTTGATATTCGCAATCCTGATGAGGACACCCTCGCAGAAATGGCGCTCCGATTTCGCAGCCAGGTCGATTCCATCGTCGCTAAACATGCTGTTGGATCTGTGGTGGACGAAATCTGGGAAAAACCTCCGGTCAAATTCGATCGTGACTGTATCGCAGCGGTCGCCGATGCGACGGTGGCACTTGGATATTCGCATCAGGAAATGGTGTCGGGAGCCGGCCACGATGCCTGCCAGGTTTGCCTGGTGGCACCAACCTCCATGATATTCGTACCCTGTGCCGGGGGGCTGAGCCATAACGAGCAGGAAAGCGCCGAAGCGGAAGATCTCGAAGCGGGCTGTAACGTATTACTACACGCGATGTTGAAACTGGCGGGGTGAACAGACCCCTGGCTGGATGTAAACGGGATGCCTCCCATGCCACCGCCCGCCGAATTGATGCACAACTATTGCGTCGACGCCTTCATGCCCGGCCAGTACGACGGCCTTCATGCTCGACGGAATATTCGGCATTGTTAACCCCGCTCGTCTTTGGGTGAGTCCAGTACCACGTAAGTGGTGATCGAATTTACCTGTGGCAGGGATCCGAGTACTTCGGCATGGAATACCTTGTAGGCGGATATATCGGCGAGCTCAACTCGAAGTAGATACTCGATGATGCCGGTAGTGTTATGGCACTCGCGTACTTCGGGCGCATTTTGCATCGCA
>QIJI01000130.1 GCA_003231795.1 Gammaproteobacteria bacterium | reverse complement strand
AATGCAATCAACAACACGCCTGGTTTATTTTCTTTCTAACGGAACTGCTATTACAGCAGAGACTCTGGGGTTAAGCCTGTTGGCCCAGTTCCCGAGCCACCAGTTCAAGACCCGAACCATCCCCTTCGTCGATACCTTCGAGAAAGCGCACGCGGTAACCGCGGAAATAGATCGCAACATCGACCAGGCGAACCAGTTGCCGATTGTAATCTGTACCATGGCCGATGCCGATTTGATGCAAATCATTAATCGCAGCAAGGCGATGGTGATTGACCCGTTTGGCGATTTCCTGCCGCGGCTGGAAAAAATTCTCGCGGTCCAGCACCATCAACCCGGTCAATCGCATCGCATCGTCAATCCCTCGCTTTATGAATCTCGTATCGAGGCAATCGATTACACCATGCTGCACGATGACGGTGGCAGGACTCAAAATTATGATGAAGCCGATATTATTCTGGTCGGGGTCTCGCGTTCGGGCAAGACCCCGAGTTGCCTCTATCTCGCACTACAGTTCGGAATCAAGGCAGCAAATTACCCAATTACCGAAGAAGACATGGAATCTGAAAAGCTCCCAGTGCCGATTCGCGAGTTTAAAAATAGCTTGTATGGACTCACTACGGATTTAAATCGCCTGGTCAACATTCGTCGGGAACGCCGACCTAACAGTCGTTACTCATCGCAGGAGCAGTGCCGTTACGAATTGCGGGCAGTGGAGCAAATGTATCAGCGGCATAACATCAGTTACATCAATACTACAAAAATGTCGGTAGAAGAAATTTCAGCCCGGATCATCCGTGATACCGAGCTACATCGAATGGAAATCCCGTAATGCTTATCGCGACGTATTGAAGCGGTAATCGCGGGCTAACCCATATAATTGATCACGGCCGCACCGAAATCAGAAGTGCTCAATTCGGTCGCTTCGGGTTCGTTGCGAGCCAGATCGTAAGTAACCTGTTTGGCGCCAATCGCACCTTCCATGCCGGTGATGATTTTATCGGCCGCTTCAGCCCAGCCCATATAACGCAACATCATCTCTGCCGACAATATAATCGAACCCGGGTTGACCTTGTTCATACCGGTATACTTTGGCGCGGTACCATGCGTTGCCTCGAATACGCCGATGGTGTCGGCAATATTTGCGCCAGGTGCAATACCAATTCCACCCACCTGAGCTGCCAGTGCGTCAGAGATATAATCACCGTTCAGATTCAGCGTTGCAATGACATCGTACTCGGTCGGGCGTAATAGGATCTGCTGCAGAAAATTGTCCGCAATAATGTCTTTAACCGTAATTTTGTTGCCACTTTTGGGGTTCGTGAATTCGCACCAGGGACCGGCACCAATCTCGGTTGCGGCGTAAAGTTCCCGCGCCAGTTCATACCCCCAGTTACGAAAAGCACCTTCAGTGAATTTCATGATATTCCCCTTATGGATCAGGGAAACCGAACTGCGATCATTGTCAATTGCATACTGGAAGGCCTTGCGCACCAGTCGACGGGTACCTTCTGAAGATACCGGCTTCACCCCGATGCCCGAAGTGGCGGGGAAACGAATACTGGTTACGTCCATTTCGTCGGTCAGGAATTTGATTACTTTTTTCACTTCATCGCTGCCGGACTCCCATTCGATGCCCGCATAGATGTCTTCGGTATTCTCGCGAAAAATAATCATTTCGGTGTCTTCGGGTCGTTTCAATGGCGTCTGGATACCGTGGAAATAACGCACGGGTCGCACACAGGCATATAAATCCAGGCGCTGTCGAATCGAAACATTAAGCGAACGAATTCCGCCACCGATTGGTGTTGTCAAAGGGCCTTTAATGGAAACAATATAATCAGAC
Source organism: Gammaproteobacteria bacterium (assembly GCA_003231795.1). GTDB lineage: Bacteria > Pseudomonadota > Gammaproteobacteria. Next base: position 3,223 of record QIJI01000130.1, on the reverse strand, counting down.
ATCGCCGCCAGTGACTCATCCGGCAGCCATTCGTCTTCACCATAAATTGAGGTTGCCTTTTCTCCGGCAAAGATTTCCATCCACGCGATTTTTCTACTGCCCTGGTAAGCTTTTTCAACCGCGGCGTCGACTACATTGATCATTACAGGTGAAATATCGGCGCCGATACCATCACCCTCGATAAAAGGAATAATCGGATTATCCGGAACATTCAGACTAAGGTCTTCGTTTGCGGTTATAGCCCGGCCTTCGGCAGGTATCTTGATGTGCTGATAACTCATTGTATCCCCTGAATCAATATGGTTGGATTTGCCCGGATTCGACAGACTCCCAAGAGGGAGGTCGAAGTGGCATTATACAATATAAATATGGTTGTAGATAAAAACAGCCGGGACGCGATGCCCGGCTGGAAAGTTTACTGACGATTTTAAGGGGGTAATTACTGGGAACTTGGACCAGGGTCCCGGCTAACAGTTCCCTGGAACCCTGCCAGACTCCTAGCAGGCTGTTGAAAAAGTCTCATGCGGCCCAAATGCTCATTTACACCGTGTAAACTGCGCTTTTTCGCAAATTTTTGCCTTGCCCTGCACACACCTGAGCCATTTTCAACAGCCTGCTAGTTGCCTACCGACTTGATATGTTGCGCCTGCAATCCTTTAGGTCCCTCATCGATTTCGAACTCGATTTTCTGACCGGAAATCAATTTTTTATAACCATCCATTTCGATGGCTGAAAAGTGTGCAAAAATATCACAATCCTCGTCATCGTCCGTGTTAACAAAACCATATCCTTTTACATTGCTAAACCACTTGACTGTCCCGGTGGGCATGACTCATCCTCATTGTACATTTAAGGTCTACGCGGAATGTAAACCAGGCTATTACTAATAGTTAAAACCTATGTTAAATGCACAGTAAAACACGGGTAATTGGATCGATATCACCAATTTTGACCGGAATGAATGATAACCAAGCGTTGAATTATAGCAAGCTCGTCTTTATTTTATAGATTTAATAAATGAATAATCCCGATATGTCAGATCAAAACCCCAAAGATGACGAAGACGATACGTTGTTACTGGAGCCTACCCGTCCGAAACTGAAGAAACCGCCATTATTCAAGGTTGTTTTGCTGAATGATGATTACACACCGATGGAATTTGTGGTGCATGTACTGGAAGCCATATTCGGACACAATCGGGAAAATTCTACCCGAATCATGTTGAATGTTCATAAGTCCGGCAAAGGGGTGTGCGGCATCTACACTCGTGATATTGCGGAAACCAAGGTAACCCAGGTCAACAGCTATGCTCGAGAAAACAAGCATCCGTTACTGTGCGACCTGGAAGAAAATTAGAACAAGGGAGCCTCTGACCAATTGACGAATGAATCAGAGGCTCCCAAGCTTCATCGACAGTGTCTGTACCGATTCAGTTTGAACATTTAGAACACATTCAAGGTCAAATCGTCTATATTTAAGAAAACCGGTCTCAAGTCTTAAGCAGGAACCATGTTAAACAAAGAACTCGAACAATCGCTCAACAAAGCCTTCCACGACGCCAATGAAAAGCGCCACGAATTCATTACTGTTGAGCACTTGCTGTTAATGCTGACAGAGAACGATGCGGCTACCGCGGTAATCGAAGCTTGCGGTGGCGATGTGAAGCTTCTCAAAACCGAGCTCGAAATATTTGTTGATCAAAACACGCCTCTGTTAATGACCGACGAAGATCGCGACACCCAACCGACGCTGGGATTTCAACGGGTCCTGCAACGGGCTTTGTTTCATGTGCAATCTTCAGGCAACGGAGAAGTTTCCGGCGCCAATGTGCTGGTAGCTATCTTCTCTGAACAGGATTCACATGCCGTTTACCTGCTCAACAAGCACCATATTGAACGTCTCGATATTACCAACTATCTGTCGCACGGCATCACCCGGGTTAACGAGGAAGCCGAGGAAGAGTCCTTCACACACGAAGCAGAGGCTTTACCTGGAGGTCAGGAAGCCGATAATCCGCTGGAGAAATTTGCAACCAATCTGAATGAACTTGCAATGGTCGGTAAAATCGATCCACTGATTGGACGCGATATGGAAATTGAGCGCATCATCCAAACGCTATGTCGGCGACGCAAAAACAATCCGCTGCTGGTGGGCGAAGCGGGCGTCGGCAAAACCGCTATCGCCGAGGGCCTGGCTCGAAAAATTGTCGAGGAGGAGGTACCCGAAATATTACTCGAGAGTACTGTTTATTCGCTCGATCTGGGTGCCCTGGTAGCGGGCACAAAATATCGCGGTGATTTTGAAAAACGACTGAAAGCAGTGATCAATCAACTGACCCGGGAAAGCGGTGCCATTCTGTTCATCGATGAAATCCATACTATCATCGGTGCCGGCTCGGCTTCGGGCGGAGTAATGGATGCTTCCAATCTGATCAAACCGGTACTCGCAAACGGCGATATTAAATGCATCGGTTCGACCACCTATGCAGAATTCCGTGGAATTTTCGAAAAAGACCGCGCGTTGGCGCGACGATTCCAGAAGATCGATATCTCCGAACCAGGTACCGAGGAAACTTACCTGATTTTGAAAGGCTTAAAATCACGTTTCGAAGAACACCACAACGTCAAATACACGCTCCAGGCTTTACGTAAAGCGACCGAACTGGCATCGCGTTATATCAATGACCGCCATCTGCCCGATAAGGCAATTGATGTTATCGATGAAGCGGGTGCGCAGCGACGATTAATGCCGGCTAAACAACGCAAGAAAACCATCGGTATTCACGATATTGAAAACATCGTTGCCAAGATTGCACGTATCCCGGCCAACACCGTAAACACTTCTGATCTCGACATGCTAAAAAATCTTGGCAAAAATCTGTCGCGGGTCGTATTCGGACAGGATGAAGCCATCAAAGCGCTGGATGCCGCCATCAAGATGTCGCGCTCCGGCCTCGGCCGCGAAATGAAACCGGTCGGATCTTTCCTTTTCTCCGGCCCCACCGGTGTCGGTAAAACAGAGGTCTGTCGCCAGATTGCCAAGATCATGGGAATCGAACTGATCCGGTTTGACATGTCTGAATACATGGAAAGACATACCGTTTCACGGCTGATCGGCGCACCCCCAGGGTATGTAGGATACGACCAGGGCGGACTGTTGACAGTAGAGTTGAACAAACAGCCTTATTCGGTGGTGCTGCTTGACGAAGTTGAAAAAGCGCATC
>QIJI01000473.1 GCA_003231795.1 Gammaproteobacteria bacterium | reverse complement strand
GGGTCGCTCAATCGGGTCCGGTATTTTCGATTTTGGAAAACGGTGCTCTGCACATGCGTTATTCGTCGAGGCCCGAAAATGTTGTGTGGCAGGGGGACAAGGCCGGTCGGCGCGCGTTGAGCTGCCTGCGCGAAATTTTAGATGATACCGATATCAGTTCCGAGATTGCGCTGGATAAAGGACAGGGTTTGATTTGTAACAATATTTTGCATGGGCGGCACGCGTTTAGTCATTGCGACACCGATGCCGACGACAGGCAGTTGCGGCTGATATATCGGGCACGTTACTGCAACCGAATTTCAATCGGGGAAAGCAATGTACTGGCAGGATGAATCCGGGCCTATAGCCAGGCCCACGGTTCCCGACGATATTTTTGATCTGGTTTTCAAGATTAGGGGTACCAGTCTGGTGAGCGATCATGCATTTGCACTGTCGACGGCATTGCAGCAAATTTTAGATAGCGCAACCTGTAGTCGAATCGGCGTGCATCAAATTCGGATGGCTGAATCAGGAAACGGCTGGACCCGGCCGCAGGCCAGCATGGTTTTATCACGACGTGCCAGACTTGCGATTCGCACCAGACAGCAAGATTATGAGCGCTTGCAGAGTCTGGTAAACCGAACCTTGGAGTTGGCACGGGATTCAATTGAAATCGGCACCAGCTCGGTGCGCAAGTTATCGCTCCCGGATGCGTTGTTTGCGCAGGCCGTGGCATGCGATGAGAATCAATCCGAGCAGGATTTCCTGGAACAGGTTGCGCAAAACCTTGATGCACTCGGGATTCGTGCCAGCAAAATGATTTGTGGCACCAGCGGATTTCTCCGCACCGATGTGAGCGAACTATTCACGCGATCATTGATGATAGCCAAATTGAAACCCGAAGACTCGATAGCGCTGCAACGCCACGGCATAGGCGATTATCAGTTATTGGGGTGCGGGCTGTTTGTGCCGCATAAGAGCGTTGAAGCGGTTTACCAGGCGCAGGACTCGTAAATTATTACTTCGAGCCTCTGATCAATTCTGAATGAATCAGAGGCTCCCTAAATCCACAGACTCCCAGAGATTTGAGACATGAGCGAAAAACAGAAAATCATTCAACAGATGCTGGATATGCAAAAACGATTTATTGAAATCGAGCAATCCGGGAAATTCAGTACCGAGCAATATTATGACAATGAGGGAGGAAGTGAGTTAGCCCTATACAAAAAAACCTACGACGACCTGGCCAGGCAGCTTGTCGACCTCGCACATGAAGAAAAAGGTTCGCATCGCTAGCCTGGCCCTGTCACCTGCGACAGGAGATACGGACAGATGAATGTAACCGTTGAAATTGGCGATCAGGTCGTCGAACTGGAAGTTCCGGATGCGTTGATAAGCGAAGCCACTGAATTCTTTGACAAGATGGACCGCGACATGAATTGCGGCTGGCAAATGAGTCGCTGGTGGGTGCCCGATCCGGATTCGACACAACGCTGCCAGATTGTCGCGGACAAATTACTCACTTCAATCCAGAAAAATGAAAGCGAAAGCGCGATGCTGATGTGTGCCTATATTCTCCGCGCCAAACCTTCGACCTGCAGAATCAGTATCAATACGGTCGGGGAAATTCAGGGCAACGCGTTTTACGACGCCTGAGCTCAATTTGATTTAATTGTTTAGCAGGCAATGTGATAAAATGGCCGCTAAATGACTAATTTCACTAGTATTTCAATAAATATGCAAAGCTATTTTCGTAGCCAGAAAAGCCCTGGCAGATTTAAGGTGAAGACACGATGTTAAGAAAAGTACTTTTACCGAGTATTTTACTCATTCTCGCTTACGGTTTCTGGATCAGTCCTGATTTCAAGGAAATCGCTGCCGGCGTCTCGATATTTTTATTCGGCATGTTGTTTCTGGAAGATGGTTTCAAGGCATTTACTGGCGGTTTGCTCGAAAAATTATTGCAAAAAACCACCGATAAAACCTGGAAGAGTTTATGTTTCGGCATTGTCTCGACCTCGATCATGCAATCCAGTTCACTGGTCTCGGTTATCACTATTTCTTTTATCAGCGCGGGACTGGTTACTCTGGCCGCTGGTATCGGCATCATATTTGGCGCCAATATCGGAACTACCACCGGTGCCTGGCTGGTTGCCGCATTTGGATTAAAGGTAAAGATTTCCGCTTATGCGATGCCGATGCTCGTGTTCGGTATCGTGTTGAGCTTGCAGAAATCCAAATACCTGAAAGGTATTGGTTCGGTACTGGCCGGTCTGGGTTTTCTGTTCCTCGGCATTCACTACATGAAGGAAGGCTTCGAAGCCTTTAAAGACAACTTTGATCTGGCTTCGCTGGCCGTGTCCGGCTATCCGGGGTTGTTCCTGTTTGCCGGGATCGGGGCTGCTGCCACAGTGGTGATGCAATCGAGCCATGCCACGCTGGTGTTAATCCTGACCGCGCTGGCAGCGGCACAGATCACCTATGAAAATTCTTTGGCACTGGCGATTGGCGCTAATATCGGCACTACAGTCACGGCGATTATCGGCTCGTTGAGTGCTAATGTTCAGGGTAAGCGCCTGGCAGGAGCGCATCTTGTTTTCAATCTTGTTACCGGTTTGATTGCGATCGTTTTTATAAGCCAGTTCGTATGGGCAGTGGACCTGGTTAGCCAATATGTAGGAATAGCCGCTGATAATTACACGATGAAACTCGCGGTGTTTCAT
>QIJI01000409.1 GCA_003231795.1 Gammaproteobacteria bacterium | reverse complement strand
ATTGATGATCTTGCGATGGCGCAAAAGCGAAAGGATTGGGAGTCAGCCTACCGTGCTACGCCTCATGGCCAACCGGTGGAGCTCTAGCAACCACGTTTCCACCGGTATTTTGAAACAACAGATTATGGCTAATGGTGAAGCTTTCTATCTGATTCTTATGTGGAAATAACTTGCGTCGGAGCTGAAACAGACTCAACAGGCAATTAACCCGGCGACATACATAGTTGCCGGATTAATGAGCCACGCAGGGCAGGCGCATTTGTGGATATTGAGCCGGGCGATGCGCCTGTTTCCACCACAGTGGATTACTGCCAGCGACAATTTCATTGTGATCGCGGTAACCCTGAGCTTGAATAAAACCCCAGGACTTTGCCTTCGGAGCATGAATAAACAGGCTCCAGCATTCGGCGTTGTCGGCAATATTGACGCGATGGAAAGTCTCACCGGAAATGAAATTGAATCGTCCCGCGCCAATCCGACGTGTGCTTAACCGGTTGTTTGAATGTGCGTCGCGCATTCTGACTTCCTGATAGGAACCGCAGAGCACCAGGGATAACGCATGCCGCCACGGATGATTGTGCAATCCTCTGCCCGGATCGCTGGCGACAAAACGATGCAGATAAGCTCGATACCCGAACGGCAGACGCATTAAGTGGTATCGCTCAAGATAGGGTTGCTGATCCGGTCCATTGATTACGCGACAACGGCAATAGGCCGAAAATCGGTATAAAAATCGATTAAAAATGGACATCTCCAACTCCTGCCTGTTAACGACGTGCTATTATCGCAGCCTTAGTGGCTCATAAGGTGAGCCACATAAATAAGGAATCCTGCCGTGGACCGAACCGAGCGATTTTATTTAATCGATCAAATGCTTTGCAACAATCGGGTGGTCAGCCGCGCGAGGTTTCTCGAAACACTCGAAATTTCGGCGGCGACCTTCAAGCGCGATCTCGAATACCTGCGCGATCGGCTTGCCGCACCGATCCTGTGGGATCGAGACCGCGGCGGTTATTGCTATGAGATCGGCGCAGCTCCGCTTCAATTACCGGGTCTGTGGTTCAACACCAGTGAAATTCAGGCGCTGTTGAGCATGGACGCGTTGCTCGCCAATTTGCAACCCGGGGTATTGTCCAGTCATATTGAACCGCTGCGATCGCGAATTCGCATGTTACTCGATGAAGGTGACCACAGTGTCGACGAGATTTCGCGTCGAATCCGTATCATCCCGCTGGCCGCGAAAGCTTACCGCAGTGAATATTTTCAGAGTCTGTGTCAGGCCCTGCTAACCCGAAAATGTATCGATATGACTTATTACAGCCGTCCGTTGGACAGTAGCAGTGAACGTCGGGTTTCACCGCAGCGGTTGATCTATTACCGCGATAACTGGTATCTCGATGCCTGGTGTCACCTGCGTCAGGGGTTACGCAGTTTTTCGATCGATGCAATTCAGGCACTGAGCTTAAGTAGTGAGGTTGCTACTGATGTGGACGAGGCGAACTTGAATCGGGAACTAGAAAGCGGTTATGGTATTTTTTCTGGTGCCGAGACGCGCCAGGCGAAGTTGCGTTTTGCGCCCGAGACAGCGCGCTGGGTTTCGCGCGAAACCTGGCATCAGGATCAAATCAGCGAATACGACGAGCAAGGGTATTACCTATTATTCGTACCTTATAGTCAGGACACTGAACTGATAATGGATATCCTGAAATATGGCGCCGATGTCGAAGTACTGGAACCGCTCGAGTTGCGTCAACGGGTACGCGATCGTATCGGCGCCATGCTTACTGTTTACCAAACTTAGGCAGTCGTCAAAGCTACCACAACGAAATTTCGATGTTGTCCAGCAAGCGTGTCTGACCCAGTGCGGCTGTGACGAGAATCACCAGATCGCGATCCTGAGCCGTAGCCGCGAGCAAATTTTCTGAACCACAGACGCTGAAATAATCAGTGCTGAATCCCGCTACCTCGAGGCTCTCGGTGGCTTTGGTTTCAATCAGTGCGTAGTCTCGCTCACCATCAAGAATCTGCTGTGCTGCCTGTTGCAAAAGCTGGTAAATCAAGGCGGCTTTTTCGCGTTGCGAATCATTTAAATACTGGTTGCGCGAACTGGTCGCAAGACCCGATGGTTCGCGTCTTGTTTCGGCACCGATAATCTGTAATTCGAGGTTGAAATCTGCCACCATTTTGCTGATTACCCGATACTGCTGGAAATCCTTTTTGCCGAAAACCGAAACATCGGGCCTGACAATGTTGAACAGCTTTAACACCACCGTGGCAACCCCGGTGAAATGTCCGGGACGATGCGCGCCTTCGTAGTTCTCGCTCAATCCGGTAACCTCGACCTGGCTGATCCCATCGAGTCCATGCGGATAGAGTTCGGAGGCGGCCGGCATATATACCAGGTCGCAGCCGATCGCTTCGAGTTGCCTGATGTCGTTCTCCAGCGTACGCGGGTAGTGATTGAAATCCTCGTTCGGCCCAAACTGCATCGGATTGACAAAGATGCTGCAGATGCTGCGATCGCAAAGCGACTGGCCTTTTTCAATCAGTGACATGTGTCCCTGGTGCAGATTACCCATGGTTGGAACAAAGGCGATCGACTGGCGATGATCTTTCCAGTGCTGCACATACTGGTTTAACTCGGTCACGCTGCTGGCGCGATACATCGATTTGTCGGTCACGAAAATGTGTGTATTTTTTCGGGAAACTGGCCGCGTTTCACTTCGCTGACATAGCG
>QIJI01000176.1 GCA_003231795.1 Gammaproteobacteria bacterium | reverse complement strand
GATCATGAAGTTCATGTGGCTTTGCTCTTCGCCACCGGAAATCGAGTAAACAGCAGCACCCATACCTTCGCTGGGACGCCCATCCAATTCACGCACACACTGCTTACGCAGACGGCATTGCCATGCAATAAATCGTTGGTATTGCTCGTTCATATCCATAACAACAGGGCCCGTCACGTGGGCCCTGTTACCCAGTCAGGCCCTAGAACAGGCCTTCAACATGACCTTCATCATTCAAATGAATATTGTCGGCAGATGGCACTCGCGGTAGACCCGGCATGGTCATGATATCGCCACAGACTACAACGATAAACTCGGCACCGGCAGAAAGACGTACTTCGCGCACCGGCACTTCGTGCCCTGTTGGTGCCCCCATCAAAGCCGGGTCGGTAGAAAAACTGTACTGGGTTTTAGCCATACAAACTGGAAAGTGGCCGTAACCATCTGTCTCGAATTTGGCAAATTGATCACGAACCTTCTTGTCGGCGATGATGTCGTCTGCGCCGTAGAGGGTGCGTGCGATATGGCGTGCCTTGTCCCACAACGGCATGTCGTCATCGTAGAGTGTATGGAATTGCGCCTGACCAGAATCGGCGACCTCGGCAACATGCTTCGCAATTTCCTGGGTACCCTTACTGCCTTCGCCCCAGTGATTACAATCGAACGCCTTGACGTCTAACTGTTCACAGTACTCACGAATCGCGCTCAACTCGCCATCGGTATCGGCGGAAAAGCGATTAATCGCCACCGTAATTGGCACACCGAACTGGCTCAGGTTACGAATATGGCGACCCAGGTTTTCACAACCCTTCTTGATCGCATCAACGTTTTCACCGGCGAGTTGATCTTTGGCGACACCGCCGTGCATTTTCAATGCACGTGCCGTTGCTACCAGTACCACTGCTGCCGGATGCAGGCCAGCCTTGCGGCATTTGATATTAAAGAATTTTTCAGCCCCGAGATCAGCACCGAAACCCGCTTCGGTTACGACGTAATCGGCCAGCTTGAGCGCTGTTTTGGTTGCGATGACGGAGTTACAACCGTGCGCGATGTTGGCAAAGGGTCCGCCGTGGATAAACGCAGGATTGTTTTCCAGGGTTTGAACCAGGTTCGGCATGAAGGCATCTTTCAACAATACGGTCATCGCGCCAGGTGCATTGACATCACGCGCGTGTACCGGTTGCAGGTCACGGGTGTAACCGATAACGATATTGCCGATTCGACGCGACAGATCATCAAGATCGGTAGCGAGGCAGAAAATCGCCATAATTTCGGAAGCCACCGTGATATCAAAACCACTTTCGCGTGGAGTTCCGTTTCCGGGACCACCGAGGCCGATCGTAATATCACGCAAGGTGCGGTCATTCATGTCCATGACCCGCTTCCAGGTAATGCGACGTGGATCAAGGCCGGATTTGTTTTCCCAGTGAATATGGTTATCGATCAACGCCGATAGCAGATTATGCGCCGCGCAAATGGCATGGAAATCGCCGGTAAAGTGAAGGTTGATATCTTCCATCGGTACTACCTGGGCGTAACCGCCACCGGCCGCACCACCTTTCATACCGAAACAGGGTCCGAGACTCGGCTCACGCAGGCACATGACCGCTTTCTTGCCAATGCTGTTAAGGCCGTCGCCCAGACCAACCGTAGTCGTGGTCTTACCTTCACCAGCAGGCGTCGGTGAAATTGCAGTAACCAGGATCAATTTGCCATCCTTGTTGCCCTTCACCGAATTGATAAAATCTGTGGTCAGCTTCGCCTTGTCATGCCCGAAAGGCTTGAATCCCTCGGGTGAAATATCGAGCTTCTGCGCAATCTCGGAAATCGGTAGCATGGTTGCTTCGCGAGCAATTTCGATATCACTTTTTGCCATATTGTCTCTCCAAACAGCAGTATTCAGGTTTACTGCGCTGTTACGCAGCGTGATTCCAGGGGGCGGTTTGTCAGGCAGAAATCCGCCCCGGTTTTGGGTCGCAGTATCATAGGGGCTGCGAACCCCGGAAAGTATCGCGAAAGCGACATTTAGTTTAGGGAAGCCCTGATTTATCAGAGTTTCTGCGGTGCGGGGGTGCACCGTCATTTCCTGTTGTCAAAAGGGGGCGTTATGAACCCTTGGTAATTTTTGCTTCAGGTATTTTCGAAGCAACATAGGGCAGATAGAGCGTGTAAATCGTTTGCCAAGGCTAGAACAAAGGTTTGTGATTGAGCCAGTAATACAACAAACGGCTCATTGATCGGTAACGTATACTATTTAATGAGCGCTAAAGGAGAATTTAAACAGTGATAACTGTATTTTTATCATTCATTTTTCATCAAAGGTGATTTATGGCAACACCCAAAGAAGCAGCTAAGCAACTCATTGAGCACATTTCCAATGAAGCAACGTGGGATGAGATTATGTATGAGCTGTATGTGAAGCAAAAAATCGAAGAAGGATTAAAAGCCTCTGACGAAGGTCGTACTGTTCCACATGAAGAGGCCAGGCAACGGTTATTAGGCAATGCAGGTTGAGTGGACCGAGCTAGCGCTGGATGACATGATCGCTATTCGAGATTACATCGCCGAAGATTCACCGGAAAACGCTTATCGATTTATTGAACGTCTCTTTGATGCCGCCAAACCCTTAACCGACCAACCTAAGATGGGGCGACAAGTCCCCGAAGCTGAACGCCAGGATGTGCGGGAACTGCTCTATAAAGATTACCGGATTATTTATCTCGTTAAACCTAAACAGGT
>QIJI01000184.1 GCA_003231795.1 Gammaproteobacteria bacterium | reverse complement strand
CGATTCAAATTCCAGCCGATGGCCAACCCATTGTATTGATGAACGATCGCCAGACGATCGGCGGCTATCCCAAAATAGGATCGGTTATCCCGATCGACACCGCCAGATTATCGCAGCTCAGTCCCGGCTCCAGAATCCGCTTTGAAGCCATCAGTATCGAGCAGGCGCATAATATACATGTGCTCGAAAAGTCTCGATTTGAACGCACACAAACCGAAGCCTGTTAGGCTTAAATGGCTATGAACGATTCCACAGACCTGGCCCTGAGCCGGAAAATAGAAGACTTGCTCGTGGCACGCAATTTACGCGGAATGAAAACAGTACAGCCACATCTCGAAGCGGGATACTGCATGCGTGCGGCGGATATTTTGCAACGCTGCCGCGGCAATATTCTGGTTAAGACCTTTGAAACCGATGGTCCAGTCGGCGCCATAGCATTGTATGAATCATTCGAAAAGCTCGGCGCCACGCCAACCATCGTCTGTGGCAAACCGCTTTCACAGGCTTTATCGACAAAATACCGTGTCCATGAAATTCGCGTTGGCAATCATGAAGCGCGTGAACAGGAGGCACTACAGGCACTCGAAATGTTACAACCCGAGGCGATTGTCTCGATTGAACGACCCGGTCAGGCAGCCGATGGCGGTTATTATAATATGCGCGGCGAAAGCATCAGCGAGAATACGGCCTGTTTCGATACCTTTATGGATTTAAGCACCTGCCCCACCATTGCCATCGGCGATGGCGGCAATGAAATAGGCATGGGAAAGGTTGTTACCGCGTTAGATCAGTTGAACATCGTGCCTTCGGTTACAAGCTGTGATGAACTGATTGTGGCAGATGTCTCCAACTGGGGGGCCTACGGCATCATTTCTTTTCTGTCGCTATGGAATGAGCGCGATCTGTTAAGCGAAATCGAACCGCTCGAAATCCTCAAGTACATTTCAGAACTGGGCAGTGTCGATGGTGTTACTCGCGTCAACCAGTTAACCGAAGACGGTCTCGATGCCAGCGAAGGAAAATCGTTACTGCAAGAGTTACGCCTGTGCTGTGGTTTCCTGGCGCAATAACGACTGCCAACTTCCATTTGGATTCAAGGGTATTTTCCTGGCTGGCATAACGACTTTCAAGAATTGGCTCTATTCCACGAAGCCAGGTTTCTGCTTAACTTGCGAGCCATTTTCCGACGTGATTGCCGGCGTGACTAGCGATGTGATTGGCATCGCGATTTACAGGCAGAGATTCTAATGACGATTGCATACTTAAACGGCGAATACATGCCGCTCGATCAGGCCCGTATTTCACCCATGGACCGCGGTTTCCTGTTTGGCGACGGCATTTATGAAATCGTTCCATCGTACCAGGGTAAAATGGTCGGCTTCGGACCTCATATCGCGCGCATGCAGGGAGGACTGGCCGCCATCGAAATCAAACTCGACTGGAACGAAGATCAATGGCGCGAAGTGTGCACCACTTTGCTTGAAAAAAATGGCAATGGCAATCTCGGAATTTATCTGCATGTGACTCGTGGCGCCGATACCAAACGCCACCACGCCTATCCAGAAGGTATCGAGCCGACCGTATTTGGTTATGCCTTTGATATTCCTGCGCCACCGATTCCGGATCGCGAACATATACATCCCTATACCTGCTCTACCGGGCATGACATGCGCTGGCATCGATGCAATATAAAGTCGATTTCGCTGCTCGGTAATGTGATGCATTTCCAACAGGGTCATAGCAAGGGAGATAATGAAATCCTGCTCTACAATGCCAACAACGAACTGACCGAATGCGGTGCCTGTAATGCTTACATCGTCAAGGACGGGGTTGTTTCTACACCGCTTCTCGATAACCAGATATTGCCCGGAATCACACGTCAGTTACTGTTAGGGATATTGAAGGCCGATGGCAGTATTCCGCTCGAAGAACGTACCATTACGATGGACGAAGTCTGGGACGCCGACGAAGTGTGGATTTCCAGTTCAAGCAAGGAAGTGGTTCCGGTAATCAAACTGGACGGCAAACCGGTTGGCGACGGCAAACCCGGTCCGGTCTGGGAAAAGGCAGCAAAGCTCTATTCGGCGGGCAAATACGACGCCTGATTCGTAATTTTTGATATCTGATCTTACACACATTATATTTAATCAGGCTTAACCCGAACAATTCATGAATGAATCCAACGTCATGTCCCCACCGCGGCACTGACTTCGTTCATTGCATCGAGCAACGGCATGGCTTCAATACCACCTCGCATCGGGAAACGTTCCTTGCCTTTGTGAACTAGAATGCGACGCACTGCGGCAATGTCATCGGCCGCATTGTGAAAACCGCGATCAACGGTCGGTGTGCTGCTGAGTTTGACCTCAATCGCCCAGCATTTGCCAGGTGCAAATTCCATTACAAGGTCAGCCTCCGCGCCAGCTCCTGTACGATAGAAATAGGGGCGCGCCTTTCCCCTGGATGCGCCAATTAAATTTTCTATGACAAAACCTTCCCAACTTTTCCCTGAAACAGCATGGCTTCGCAACGCATCCATAGATTGCAGGTTAAGCAACGCATGCAGGATTCCGCTATCGCGAACGAAAGGTCGCGGTGATTTAACAAGACGCTTGCCGATGTTAACCGACCAGGGTTGTAAAGTTCGAACTAACAGGAGTTTTTCGAGAATATCGAGATAACGCGATATGGTGTGTCCGCTCACGCCGAGTGAGCGTGCAAATCGCTGAGCGTTAAACAATTCACCTTGATCATTGGCCAACATCCGCCAGAAGCGAGCCAGTTGGTCCGTAGCAACCTGCAAACCGAACTGAGGGATATCGCGTTCCAGATAGGTTTGGATGAAATCCAGGCGCCATTGAAGCGATGCATTGTCATCCTGGCGTATATAGCTCTCTGGAAACCCGCCCTTCAACCAGAGGCCGTCGATCACTCTTTGCTCATTTCCGTTTCTGTTCTGATCATTGTTGAAGATCTCTCGAAAGGACAAAGCTGCCATCTCTACATAACTGATACGGCCTGCCAAACTTTCAGATGATTGGCGCAGCAAATCCATCGACGCTGAACCGAGAATAAGAAACTTTCCAGCCGTCTCTTGCATGCGGCGCCTTTGATCAATTTGCCCCCGCAGCACC
>QIJI01000495.1 GCA_003231795.1 Gammaproteobacteria bacterium | reverse complement strand
GCCGATACGTTCGATCCAGTCACTCAGTCGCTCCCAGTCGCGCGCATTTCCCTTATAGGTTTGCAGAATCTTTTTAACAATCGCGGTGGCTTCTGGCCAGCGTGGCGGGTTGTTCGGGATGCCAGCGGCAACCAGTTTCTGAAAAGTAGGCTTACCACGCGCGTTGGAATGATTACCGCCGACCCAGATCGCCAGTTTCGAGTGTTCCGGGTCATTGATTTGCATCGGTGGGCAAGGTGGATAGCAGGCGCCGCAGCAAATGCATTTCTTTTCGTCGACTTCGAGCGAAGGCTTTCCGTTAACCAGCGCCGGACGGATAGCCGCTACCGGGCAGCGAGCCACGACTGAAGGTCGCTCACAGATATTGGCAACCAGATCATGATTGATTTTGGGCGGTTTGGTGTGCTGTATGTTGATCGCAATGTCACCCTGGCCGCCGCAATTGATCTGGCAACAGGAAGTTGTGATATGCACGCGGTTTGGCATGTTCCAGTTTTTAAATTCATCGATGAGTTCATCCATCATCGATTTCACAACACCGGAAGCATCGGTTGCCGGAATGTCGCAATGCAACCAGCCCTGGGTATGCGAAATCATCGCTACCGAATTCTTGGTTCCACCCACCACAAAGCCTTCTTTTTCGAGTGCGGTGATCAGCGGTTCAACCTTGCTCGCATCGGCGAGCATGTATTCGATATTGCTGCGAATGGTGAATCGAACATGTCCTTCGGCGAACTCGTCACCGATATCGCAAAGTTTGCGCAAGCTGAAAACGTCGAGGATGCGTTGGGTACCGGCGCGCACCGTGTAAATTTTGTCACCGCCATGCGCGGTATGGCATAACACGCCCGGCCGAGGGTCTTCGTGGTAGGCCCAGTCGCCATAGTTTTTACGCATGACCGGGTGCATGTACTGGAAACCGTCGGGACAGCCCGATTCGATCGGCGTGCGTTGACCTTCCATTAGCGTCATTAGTGCACTCCTTTTTTGTTGGCTTTGCGATCAAACCACTTTTTCGCTTCGATATCCCAGTCGTCCATGCGTACATAGGAACTGGTGCGGGTATCGGCGATCATATTGGGATCGACTTCGACACCGATGCCGTCAAGGAAATTAACCAGGCCTACGCGTTCAACCATTTCACCGCAACGTTCATGTTCAAGGCCGTTTTCCGCCCAGTAATCGATTACTTCTTCGGCCAGCTCGGTCAAGGCTTGATAATCTGCCTCGTCTTCGAGTTTCATGAACGGCACGATCACGGTGCCCATCAGGTCACCGATCTTGAGCGTTCGTTTGCCACCAATCAAAACCGTGACGCCTTTGTCATCTCCGGGAGAAAGCGCTTTCGGCACAACGTTCAGACAATGCATGCAGCGCACGCAATTGCGATTGTCGACTTCGAGGCTGTCATCGTCATTCAGCGACAATGCATTGGTCGGGCAGCGGGTAATAATATTATCGATGGTGTGTTGACGCCCTTTCTTGGCGACATATTCCTTGAACGCATCCTGGTCCACTTTCATCTCGTCGCGCCAGGTGCCGATGATGGCAAAGTCAGAGCGTTCGATCGAATTCATGCAATCGTTGCTGCAACCGGAAACCTTGAACTTGAACTTGTAGGGCAGCGCAGGGCGATGTACATCATCGGTAAAATTATTCAGTAAGGTACGATGAATCTTCATTTCATCGGCACAGGATTGCTCGCAACGGCCCGCGCCGACGCAGGACATGCCGGTACGCACACAGGGCCCGGCGCCACCCAGGTCGAAACCGTATTCATTGATTTCATTGAAAAAGAGTTGCGTGTTATCGGTCGACGCACCGATGAACATGATATTGCCGGTCTGGCCGTGGAAGGTGACCAGTCCGGAACCGAACTTTTCCCAACTGTCGGCCAGTTGACGCAGCATATCGGTGGTGTAGTAATTGCCGGCGGGTGGCTGAACTCGCAGGGTATGGAATTCTTTGGACTCTTCGAACTGGCTGGCGACTTCGGAAAATCTCGGGATGATGCCGCTGCCGTAGCCGTAAACACTGACGGTTCCCCCTTTCCAGTATCCTTTACGGGTTTCATAGGAATGTTCGAGTTGCCCGAGCAGTGAATTGGCAACCCCTTTTATGCGTTCGTCACTATGATCGTCGCGTAATTTTTTGATCCCCGAAACAAAGCTCGGCCAGGGGCCGTTTTCGAGTTCGTCGAGCATCGGGGTGACATGTATTTTTTTAGCCATGGCCGGGTCCAACAGTCTGGTTCTCGATAGTGTGTGGTAATACTAACATTTCAGCTACCCCCCGCTAGGGGTGCTGAGTCGCTTTCTACTATCTCTAAAGGGGTAGGCTTTACTCCGTGTTTGACTGGCGCCTTGACTGGCTCCAGGGTTTGGTTGGCATTCTCACCTAAAATCAATAACTTATTCTAAATGATGCATATCTTGCGGCCCCTACCGATGGGAGGCTTCAATCCTGTCATTTCTGGGATAAACTGTTGTTTTTACCGAAACAGGTTCGGGAATTCGATTTTGCCTTCAATTTCGTCCTCATTTAAACCCCTTCGCGACAGTGCGCCGAGCATCAAAGCATCGCCATTCGTTGTTGAAAACGTGGCCGAGTATCAGTGTTGGCGTAAGCAGAAGATCAAATTGCGTCAGCAGCTTAATGCGACAAAACTGTTTCGCCTTGAGGCTGATCTGAAAATATGCGAATCGATGCAAGATGAAATTCTGACCCAGTTGCGGGCGTTTAATTTCATTTGTTTCGACACCGATA
>QIJI01000333.1 GCA_003231795.1 Gammaproteobacteria bacterium | reverse complement strand
ATACTGACCCAAATGGTACCTACTTAAGCTTGCAACTATCGTCATAAAAATCCAGCTATGACCGGATAATCGGTGAGAGTTTTCGCGAAGTAAACCGCAGGAGGCGTAGCCGCCGAGGCATTCGCGAAAACTTTCTCCGATTATCCGAGTTTAATTTTTATTTTGGATTTGTTGCGCAAATCCATGCTTCCGGGCTTATGTAAGTGCTATTGATAGGATCCCTTTCTCTACAGAACCCGGCGTCATTCGCGAAAGCGGGAATTTTCTACCGAGTCACCGTCACATATTTGGATATGTAGGTCTGGATGTTCTGGCTCGGGTCCTTGATGTCGCAGGTTTTGCAGTGCACACAGTTTTGCGCATTGATTTGCAGTGCAGGCTGGCCGTCAACTTCCACAATTTCATAAACGCCGGCAGGACAATATCGTTGCTCTGGAGCATCGTACTTTTCGAGATTTAAAGTGATCGGAACACTGGTATCACGCAAGCGTAAATGCGCCGGTTGATTGTCTTCATGGAAAGTACCGGACAGATATACCGAGGATGAACGATCGAAGCTGATTTCTCCGTCTGGTTTGGGGTACTCAATTTTGGCATAGTCATTCTTGTTACCGATTTGTTCATGATCGGCATGATGACCCATCGTCCAGGGCGATTTGCCCAAAGTCAGGTAGGATTCCAGCGCGCCATTGAGCATTCCCAGCCACAGCCCTTTCTGAAAACCCGGACGGATATTGCGAACCTTGTTTAATTCACTCCACAACCAGGAATTTTTAAACTTGTCGGCATAGCTGGTCGCTTCCAGCGCCGGGCCAGGATTTTCTTCGTCATACTCTGCGGGCAACAGCTCAAATACCGCTTCGGCAGCCAGCATGGCCGACTTCATTGAGGTGTGAGTACCCTTGATTTTTGGTACATTCAAAAATCCGGCACTGTCACCTACCAGCAGACCACCGGGAAATGTCAGTTTCGGAATCGACTGCAAGCCACCCTCCGAAATCGCCCGGGCACCATAGGCAATACGCCTTCCGCCTTCAAAAATGGGGCTGATGGCGGGATGATTCTTGAAACGCTGAAATTCTTCAAAGGGACTCAGGTAAGGATTTTTGTAATCGAGTCCGACTACGAACCCAACCGCAACCTGATTATTTTCATTGTGGTATAGAAATGAACCGCCGTAAGTATCCGATTTTAACGGCCAGCCAATCGTATGCAGGGTGCTGCCTTCTTCATGGACTTCGGGTTTGACTTCCCAGATTTCCTTGATACCAATGCCGTAAGTCTGTGGCTCTACACCATCGCGCAAATCGAATTTTTGCATCAGTTCGCCACTCAGCGAGCCACGGCAGCCTTCGGCAAAAACGGTCTGTCGGCCGATCAGTTCGACGCCTGGTTCAAAATTTTCTGAAGGCTCGCCATCCTTACCGATCCCCATATCACCGGTGGCAACACCGCGCACTGCACCCTGATCATCGTAGAGCACTTCGGCGGCAGCAAATCCGGGAAATATCTCGACCCCTAGTTCTTCGGCCTGCTCGGCTAACCAGCGACACAGGTTACCGAGGCTGATTATATAGTTGCCCTTATTATGCATCTGCGGCGGAGTGGGCATCGAGATCGCGCCTTTTTCGGTCAGAAACTTGAATTGATCCGACTTCACCGGTACGTTCAGCGGTGCGCCTTTTTCCTTCCAGTCCGGGATCAGTTCGTTCAGCGTGCGCGGTTCAATCACTGCACCTGAAAGAATATGCGCTCCGACTTCGGCACCCTTTTCGAGGATGCAAATGGTCAACTCGCGTTTCTGTTCCTGCGCCAGTTGCGCGAGGCGAATGCCCATGGTCAGACCGGAGGGACCGGCGCCAACAATGACCACGTCAAAATTCATAGCTTCTCTTTCCACGATTGACCTCGACTGTTAGAGCCGGCGGATTATAAGATAAATCGGCGCAAAAAATACAAACTAATTACTGCTGATGAAGCCGCGCAAAATGTTTTAAAGCGGAAGGTCACGTCTCTTGAAGGTGATAACCAGGACATCGCGGAAAGCTTCCGAATCGGCGTCAAGCTGGGTGATCGGAGTGACCCCGTGAAACAGTTTTCTATCGTTCACCAGAACCAGATCGAAGGGGTCGCGTAACATGAATTCTCCGACCAGTTTATTGTTCAGGTCGTAAATAGTGGTTGCACCGCTTTCAATATTGATGCGCTTGATCATAACCACGATGACAAAATCGACGCCATCCCGATGCACGCCTTCGGGGGTCGGCTTACCCAGCCTGCCGTCTCTGGCCTCAATACGAAACTGATGCAGCTCAATATGCCACAAGGGATTGCCACTGAGTTGGCTGAAAACCCGATTCCCGAAATCCAGCAGTGCGCTGAGCATCTGACTTTGATGGAGATCGTCGAGTATCGGTGCAAAATACCGCGCTACCCCGCCATTGAGCGGATTGTAATCGACGGTTTGGTAATGCGGCTGGTAGGGCATCAGTGCCGCTGGCTCGCCTGAGCCTTGAATCGCATAAGTAGCGTGGCGTCGTTTGCGATATTTACCCCTATCTGCCATGTACTGGTCTTGCTCGAGTTGATTCCAGCTATCCAGAAAGACCTGATCCGCACCAATCGACACAGCCGCCATCTCTGACAGCATCGCAATCACCTCGGAAGAATCCACGAACAGGAAATCATCCTGATCCAGTCGCGTTATAACTTCAGTAATTTGCAAACCTGTCACCCTGCTCCACAGCGATACGGAACCGACAGGAGAGACCCCCTAGCGTAAAAACCGGGTTGTAATAAACGGGTCATAACTTTCAAGTGCTTGTTCAAGCTGCCCGTGCTCGACAAAAAAGGCAGCCAGATCCCGGGTGTAGTCGAGAACCAGACCTTCCATCCAGTCTGGCGTTTCCTGTTCTGCAGCTGACGGAAATTGAAAGTCTGCCAGGGTCATGTTCGCCGCGTTCAATTCCATTTCAGCAGCTCGTGCAATCGCGGCACGCATTGGTCCAGGATTTGACTTCCATTGCATATTGGATGCCTCGGTTACATCCATGAAAGTCTGTACGATTTCAGGC
>QIJI01000477.1 GCA_003231795.1 Gammaproteobacteria bacterium | reverse complement strand
GTATTTGAATATCTGATAACGCGTGGCGTCTGATGAACCAAGCACGGTAACATCAGGGTTATCTTCGAGCCCCTGTACTTCGTAGGAGTGCCATTGGACCGCTTTAATGGTTTCCGGAAAGTTGTTAAACAATGCATCGCTTTTCGAAGCTTGCGTCATGTTGATATCGAGAACACCAATTTCAGGGGGTTCGGATTTAACTACCTCACCACCGAGCACTTCACCTAACAGTTGGCAACCGAGGCAAAAACCGAGAAAGGGTCGGCCCTGTTCAACCACCCATTCGTGAATTCGTTTCTTTTCATCGATCAGCCACGGATATTCTTCCTCCATCCAGGTATCCATTGGACCACCCATGCATAACATGGCGTCGAAACCGGATAAATCATCGGGTATCACCTGCCCCTCGTCGAGTTCGATCTGGGTGAGCCGCCAGCCATCGGCTTCCATCAGGTCCTTTATGTAGCCCGGATCTTCTATTGCGATGTGCTGCAGTACCAGAATGTTCATTGATGTTTTCCTGTCTGGGGTGAAAGAGATGAAAACCAGTTGTAGAACTATTGTCTGGCATCAGCCGCTCGCGTATATGGCAAATTCCCTTTGCACTCTGCTGTGATCGTGGTCGTCAATTGATGAGGTCTCGCGAATCTCTTTCACATAGTGGGCCGGGAAGGCATGCTCGAGTGCGCCACGTAACACATGTTCCTTGTACCAGTGGTAGGGCTGCTGTCCGTCGAGAATGTCGAGCGCATAATAGGTAAATACCTCAATCGTTTCTGCTTCAAGACTTGATACTTCGATCTCTTTACGATCATAGCCGCAGCCCCCGGTTTCATACTTGTCCAGTTCGAGCTGTTCGTCGCGGGTCATTCGGTAAACCACGCCATAAACCTGGTGCGCGGGGTCGCCGGTATAATCGATATCGCATTTACCGGATTGACCATGGTCATTTTTACGCCAGCACAACTGATGATGGCTCAAGGTGGCGACGCAACTCACCGCTACCTCGGGAAGCCGTTGCAGCAGACGGGCGCTGGACAGGTTCGAGCCATACGCAAAGTAGTTAATCTTCATTGCTGAACATTTCCGACGGGGTTAGCCGGTGGTAAAGCTGGTTGACGCTGGGTTGAATGACCCAAAGTCCCAGCGGAATGGGAAGGGCAAGACTACATCCGTACCCGACTATACTGCCCCGACCGGAACCTGACAGTTTCGAGTTGCACCAGGCGCAGATTGAAAACATCCAGCCGAACAATACGATCATCAGAAACAGAGCGATGGTCGAGAATATCAGTGGTAGGAACGGGACCCTGAAGATGAAACATAAGGAAGGTTGGTAGCGCCAGCATCAGGGTCAATTCCCAATGCCGTAATTTAAGAAAAAATGTCATAGATCTATCTGTGAAATAATCGCGTCGACATTATAAGGATACGCGGAAGGTTTTCCAGCGGGTAAAAGATTTAAGCGGCGCTACTGCGTGAAGCGCGCTTGCGTTCGTGCTCGAGCAGGAATTTTTTGCGCACGCGGATGCTGGTCGGGGTTATTTCGACCAGTTCGTCGTCATCAATAAATTCAAGCGCCTGCTCAAGCGTCAACTTAACTGGACGCGTCAGGATCAGGTTTTCGTCAGTGCCGGCGGCGCGGATATTGTTTAGCTGTTTTGCCTTGAGTGGATTGACGACCAGGTCATTAGCGCGGCTGTGAATGCCGACTACCATGCCTTCGTAAACCGGTTCGGCGTGCCCGATCATCAGTCGGCCACGTTCCTGCAGATTAAACAAAGCATAGGCCAGTGCCTTGCCGGTAGCGGATGAAATCAGAACGCCATTCTGGCGTTGGCCGATAGTGCCTTCGATTTTCGCGCCATAGTGATCGTACACGTGATAGATCAGGCCGGTGCCGGAACTCAAAGTCATGAATTCTGCCTGAAATCCGATCAGGCCACGTGACGGAACTACATAGTCCAGTCGTACCCGTCCGCGGGTATCGGGAATCATGTCCTTGAGGTCAGCTTTACGCTTACCCAGTGCTTCCATAACCGGGCCCTGGTAGGCTTCTTCAACATCGACTGTGAGTTGTTCATAGGGTTCACATTCCTGTCCGTCAATTTCGCGAATAATGACTTCGGGACGTGATACCGATAACTCGAAACCTTCACGACGCATGGTTTCAATCAAAATACCGAGGTGTAACTCACCCCGACCGGAAACACGAAACTTGTCCGTATCTTTCAACGTCTCTACGCGAAGCGCAACATTGTGCAGGCATTCGCGCTGCAATCTTTCTTCGATCTGGCGTGAAGTCAGGAACTTGCCGTCGCGGCCCGAAAAAGGTGAGCTATTGATGCTGAAGGTCATGTTTACGGTCGGTTCGTCGACGGTCAATGCTGGCAGAGCCTCAACATGATTACGATCACATAGCGTGTCCGAAATATACAGTTCATCGATTCCGGAAAACACGATAATATCACCCGCAATAGCCGTTTCGGTTTCGACTCGTTTGAGTCCTTCGAATCCGAATAACTGCATCATACGACCGTCGCGAGTCTTGCCATCGGCACCGATGATTCTAATCGCAGTGTTGCGATTGATCTGACCACGGGTTATGCGACCGATACCGAGCACGCCTTTGTAACTGTCATAGTCCAGGCTTGAAATCTGCATTTGAAACGGGCCGTCCACTTCGACCTGCGGCGGTTTTACATGGGTCACAATTGCCTCGAACAATGGTGTCATGTTGCCGTCGCGATCCTGGTCGTTGTTACTGGCGTAACCGTCCAGTGCGGAGGC
>QIJI01000418.1 GCA_003231795.1 Gammaproteobacteria bacterium | reverse complement strand
CGGCCAGGCAACGTACATAACTCAATGGCTGAATGGTTCCGCTAGTTGGGTCCAAGATACCCCCATGTGTGTAAACCGGTGAACCTGATATTACCTGTGCTCGCGGGCCATCAATCATTTCGACCGCCGCACCAATCTCCTGCATCTGTCGGCACCGTTCCTCCAGGTAATTCATCGAAGATGCGTTATGGGCAATATTAACGGTTCCGCATTGCACCGCCTTACAACGCATATCGAACCGCCGCGTCAAATCAAAAACCAGCTTGGGGGAATCACGAAGTGCCAGATTAAAGCGATCGCCGGCTTCACTTCCAAGCATTTTTCGCACATGTTCCGGATTTTGCCAGACCCCGGCATTAACCAGTCCGGCATTTCTGCCCGACCCACCAAAGCCGAGTATTTTTGATTCGAGCAATATCACCGAAGCGCCTTTCTGTGCCAGATGGAAGGCGCTGGATAAGCCGGTAAACCCACCGCCAACCACTAAAACGTCGGCTTTCAGCTTGCCGTCTAATGGCTCGCCAACCGGACTTGCAATTGCAGTCTCACTCCAAAGTGACTTATCCATCTGGGCGAGCGAAAGATTGTTATTCATAGTGGGCAATGAGTTTAAATTCGACCGAGTGTGCGATCAATTGCCTTTATGCTAGCCGATTTTGCGCAAAAAAAAAGCACCAATCAGAAGCGTTTTACGATGTACGTCTTTAGAATTGACTGCCAAAGGGCCCGCTACGAATGCGCCACTTTCGAATTGGAGGTAAAAAATTGCAATACGTCATATCCGGTGATAGTAATATGGCCGCGGATACAGCCTTGACGCCTGGTTTCTGAAAAATCGATGAAAGCAGTAGGCTATTCCTGACTGGAGATCTCAAATGCTAACCGTATTTAGCGAAAAGCACGCGCTACGCGATTCCAAAACCGAACTGGTCGGGGGTGAACTAGTGCCTCCTTTCGAATGCCCGTTACGTGCCGAGCATGTACTCAAACGCGTTAAACAAGTCGCATTAGGGGATATCATCGCGCCTTGTGAATTCAATATCGACGCTATTACCCGTGTGCACAATCCTGATTTCATTCGATTCCTGGAAACTTGCTGGGACGAATGGGTCGAGAGCGGCTACAAAGGAGAAGCAATCGCATCCTGCTGGCCCGCCCGGGGCATGCAACAACGTATCCCGGATCATATTGATGGAAAACTCGGTTACTATGCAATGGCCGCAGAAACCTCCATTTCAAACGGAACCTGGGAAGCCGCACGCGCCAGCGCAAACGTCGCGCTGACGGCACAATCAGCCATGAATGCGGGTGCCAGAGAAGCTTTTGCATTGTGCCGGCCGCCAGGTCATCACGCTGCCGCAGATATGTTCGGCGGATACTGCTTTATCAATAACGCCGCCGTGGCTACGCAGGCATTTATCGACCAGGGAGCCGAACGGGTCGCGCTGCTCGACGTTGACTTCCATCATGGAAATGGTAGTCAGGCTATATTTTACAACCGTAACGATGTGATGTTTTTATCGCTCCACGGCGACCCCAAACAAGCCTTCCCTCATTTTCTCGGCTACGCCGATGAAAAGGGTGTCGGTAACGGTGAAGGGTTCAATCACAATTATCCGATGGGACCCGGCACCAATTTCGAAACCTGGGCCGCTGCACTCGAGGACGCCTGCCAGAAAATCAGGAACTTTGGACCCAATGCAGTCGTCATTTCACTCGGCGTTGATACGTTTGAGCACGACCCTATTTCGTTCTTCAAACTTTCCAGCGACGATTTCAAACGTTATGGAAAAACGATTGCGAACATCGGCCTGCCGACCTTATTTGTTATGGAAGGCGGGTACGCAGTAGAAGAAATCGGTATTAACACGGTCAACGTGTTACAGGGTTACGAAGGTTTATGATCCGCGGAATTTAGGCAACATCATTGAATGCGTACTCGCGAGATCGTGCATAACTTATTAATTTCGCGGGTTAGTCTTCAGGAATTACCGCAATTACATCGATTTCCATTAACCATTCGGGCTGACCCAGACCGGCGACCACGATTCCAGTTGAAATTGGAAACACTCCTTTAAGCCACTTGCCGACTTCCTGGTAAACCGCTTCGCGGTAACGCGGGTCCGTAATATACGTCGTTGTTTTAACGATATGGGTCAAATCGCTACCCGCTTCTTCGAGCAACTGCTTTACATTTTTCATAGCCTGCTCAGCCTGGGCTCCAGGATCACCCAGCCCGATCAGATTACCGTCAAAATCAGTGCCTATCTGCCCCCTCAGATAAATCGTATTACCGGCAACGACTGCCTGGCACAGATCATTGTCAAGCGTCTGGTTCGGGTAGGTATCCCGCGTATTAAACATTCGTATTCGTTTATGGGTTGGCATCTCGAGTACTCACTTTTTCATCCGTTGTGTTTTGGGCTATGGCGTCAGTTTGGAGCGATATCCGGCTCGTGTAAAATAATATTTTTCCGCCAATCAAATCATAAAATTAAACCGATTCGTGCAAAAAGGGTGATTTATTCCACTCTCGCCATTTGTATACTGGAGCCATGTTACTCTCGTTATAATTACCTGAATCCGACAGACTCCTAGAGAAAATTACATGACACTTTCAATTGCTGCCTGGGATGAATCATCCGGACAACTTGCCGCTGCTATTTCTTCATCCAGTATCAGTGTCAGCAGCCGTTGTCTGCACTGGCGGGCCGGAGTGGGAATTGCGCTTAGCCAAAACATAACGGATCCGCGCCTGGGTCCACGGCTTTTATCCCTGCTCGACGATGG
>QIJI01000123.1 GCA_003231795.1 Gammaproteobacteria bacterium | reverse complement strand
AAAAGGTCGGGTTTAAAATTCGCGAGCACACTTTGCAGCGCATTCCGTTTATGGCCGTGGTCGGTGATCGCGAGGTCGAACAGGAATGTGTGGCGGTGCGTAGTCTGGGCGGTGAAGACCTGGGAACACTTGCGGTCGACCAATTTGTCGATCTGATGAAACAGTAATCCGGTTTTCAGACCGGATTAATTTTTTGCGGAAAACAGTGCTTATGAAAATTGGGAGAGTCTCTAATCGCAGACCATAAACAGAGTCGTTTAAACGAGGACATAACCGCGCCGGAAGTCAGGCTGATCGCTGACGATGGTGAACAAAAAGGGATAGTTACCCTGGAAGAAGCACTGCAAATGGCACAAGCCGCTGAATTGGATCTGGTAGAACTGGTACCCGACGCTGAGCCTCCCGTCTGTCGATTGATGGACTTTGGCAAGTTCAAATTCCAGCAAAAAAAGAAGTTGCACGATCAGCGCAAGAAACAGCGCCAGGTACACATTAAGGAAGTCAAGTTTCGACCCGGCACCGAAATCGGTGATTACCAGGTCAAACTGAGAAAATTGACCGAGTTCATCGAAGTAGGTGACCGGGTCAAAGTGACAGTCCGTTTTCGCGGCCGTGAAATGGCCCATATGGAACTCGGTACTCAGTTGCTAAAAAGGGTCGAGGAAGACACCAAGGAATTCACGACCGTGGATCAGTACCCACAGTCGGAAGGGCGCCAGATGACGATGTTACTGGTACCCAAAAAACGCTAGCCAGCTGATCGGTGGGCTAGCCATTACCCAAAGACGCGTCTCCGGCGTCCAGGGATTATTAATTGTTGTTTTTTAACTGGAGTTAAAAATGCCAAAGATGAAATCAGTCAGTGGCGCGGCCAAGCGTTTCAAACGAAATGCGGCTGGCGTCTACAAACGCAAGCAATCACATTTGCGTCATATCCTCACCAAGAAATCGAGCAAGCGTAAGCGCCAGCTTGGCGAAAAACTTGATGTCCATGCAAATGACGTACTCCAGGTGCGTCGCATGTTACCGTATTCTTAAGGGGGATTTGAACTATGTCCAGAGTAAAACGAGGTGTCGTTGCACATGCGCGCCACAAGAAAGTCCTCGCAAAAGCCAAAGGCTATCGTGGAGCCCGCAGCAAAGTATTTCGCGTAGCCAAGCAAGCGGTTACCAAAGCCGGTCAGTATGCCTATCGTGATCGCCGCCAGCGTAAACGTCAGTTCCGCGCTTTGTGGATTGCCCGTATTAATGCGGGTGCGCGCGAAAACGGTATGTCTTACAGCGTATTCATGAATGGACTGAAGAAAGCCGAGATCGAGATCGATCGCAAGGTGCTTTCCGACATCGCTATATTCGACAAGCTGGCCTTTACGGTATTGGTCGAAAAGGCCAGAACCGGCCTGGAAGCGGCGTAAGTTTGATTGATATCAATGGCGGTGACTATCACTGCCATTGGTTTAAAGCTTCGTATACGTGTCTCAGGATCTCGAAAATCTACTAGAGCAGGCTTCTCGCGCGATAAGCCAGTCGACTAATATGGCGGCCCTTGACGCTGTCAGAGTCGCTTACCTGGGTAAAAAGGGTGAGATTACCGCGCAGCTGAAAAATCTGGGTCAACTACCTGCAGATGAAAGACCTGCTGCGGGCCAGGCTATCAATCAGATCAAGGTTCGGATTCAGTCTTTGCTGGAAAGCCGCAAAGCAGCGCTTGGCGATGCCGTGATCCTGGAGCGCCTGCAGACTGAAACAGTCGATGTTTCGTTGCCCGGTCGACGACGTGGCAGCGGTGGTCTGCATCCGGTTACGCTGACGATGAATCGCATCGACAAGATGTTCGGAAAACTAGGGTTTGATGTTGCAGAAGGGCCGGAGGTTGAAGACGACTTCCATAATTTCGAAGCCCTCAATATTCCCGAGCAGCATCCCGCACGAGCAATGCACGACACCTTTTATTTTGATGATGGTACGTTGCTGCGCACGCATACCTCTCCGGTTCAGATTCGGGTAATGGAAAAGCGGAAGCCTCCGTTGCGCGTCATCGCACCGGGTCGGGTATATCGGTGTGATTCTGATCTGACACATACTCCGATGTTTCACCAGGTTGAGGGGTTACTGATCGATGAAGATGTTTCATTTTCGGTGCTCAAAGGTACGCTGGAAGAGTTCATTAAAATGTTCTTCGAGCGAGATGATTTAAAAACCCGTTTCAGACCTTCTTATTTCCCGTTTACGGAGCCTTCGATGGAAGTCGATATTAGCTGCGTCATTTGTTCTGGCAGCGGCTGTCGCGTTTGTAGCCATACCGGCTGGCTCGAAGTGCTGGGTTGTGGCATGGTGCATCCGGAAGTGTTTCGGCACACCGGTGTCGACGCTGAAAAATACACAGGATATGCATTTGGTATGGGTGTCGAACGCCTGGCGATGTTGCGTTATGGGGTTAACGACCTGCGCTTGTTCTTTGACAATGATCTGCGTTTTTTGCAGCAATTCAATTGATCGGGTCTGGGCGTGGAAATTAGCGAGAACTGGCTACGCGAATGGGCTGATCCGGAGGTCGACAGCGATACCTTGATTAGCCAGTTGACCATGGCCGGTCTGGAAGTTGAAGGGTTACGCAGCGCTGCGCCGAAGCTGATCAATGTTGTGGTCGCCGAGGTCGAAAGTGTTGAAAAGCACCCCGATGCGGACAAGCTTAACCTGTGCCGGGTCAACGATGGTAGTGCGAGTTTTGCGGTAGTCTGCGGTGCCGGTAATGTACGCGCCGGGCTGAAGGTAGCTTTTGCAAAAGTAGGCGC
>QIJI01000208.1 GCA_003231795.1 Gammaproteobacteria bacterium | reverse complement strand
GGCTCGCGCGATCAGGGTCACACCCACTTTTTGCGCGATCTCGAGCCCCATCGCGGTAATTCCGGAACGCGATAGCAACACCGGAATGCCCATTAACGCTACCTTGATCACCATTTCCGAAGTCAGCCGGCCGGTGGTATAGAAAAGTTTGTCGCCGCCTTGTAGGTCGTTGAGCCACATGTATCCCGCAATCGCGTCGACTGCATTATGTCGTCCGACATCTTCGATAAATTTTTCGATACCGGATTCCTCGCTGCAAAGCGCACAACCATGCACCGCTCCGGCATTTTTATAAATCTCGTTGTGCTGGTTGAGGGCTTGCAGCAAGCCGTAAATTGAGGACTGTTTAAGCATCGGTTGTTGCAGCGAAATCTGGTCGATGTTTTCCATCAAATCACCAAACATCGTGCCTTGGCCACAACCGGTGGTAACTGTTTTCCGAGACAGTTTCTGGTCGATATTTTCGACCCCGTCACGGGTAGTGATTGCGACCGCGTCGATTTCCCAGTCGACCTGGATCGCCTTGATCGCTTCGATATTTTCGATCATGCGCTGATTTCGTAACCAGCCCAGGATTAGCAGTTCGGGGTGGTTACCGAGCGTCATCAGGGTGACCACTTCGCGTTTGTCGAGATAAATGGTCAGTGCACGCTCTACCGCAATGGCCCCTTCGATCGATTGGTTGTATTCGTTGCAGGCAATGACATTGGCCGTCGCCTTGAGGCCGGCGTCAGTGAGTTGCGGAAGACGCCTTTGCAACGGCGCTAACCCCCGGTGAGGTTCATATGACGCAGTAGAACTTCCTGAGAATTAAGATTGAAATTGTGGCCTTTGGGCTTGATTTCCATTGAATCGACAAGCGCCTGCTGCAGCGCATCGGAGTTACCCGGGTTGGCACGCATAACGCGACGCAGATCCATCGAATGTTCCTGGCCCAGGCACAACAGCAGGCGACCCTCTGCAGTCACACGTACGCGGTTACAGGATTCACAGAAATTGTGACTGTGAGGGGAAATAAACCCGACCCTTGCATTGTCATGCCCGGTTAGCTGGTAGTAGCGGGTTGGGCCGGCTGTGGTCATGGTGCTCGGAACCAGTTCGAAGTGCTGCTCGAGATCTTCAACAATCTGGTCGCTGGAATAATAGGCCACCGCCCGGTCGTGATGGTCATTCTGGCCGAGCGGCATTTCTTCGATAAAGCTGATATCGATGCTGCGCTCGATGCAATAGTTCACCAGACCCAGAATTTCATCGTGGTTATAATTTCGCAACACCACGGTATTGATTTTGATTTGCTGGAAATCGCAGGCGATTGCGGCGTCGATTCCATCAAGCGTTTTTTTAAGATCGCCAATGCGCGTCATCTGCTTGAATCGATCTGCCCTGAGCGTATCAAGGCTGATATTGATGCGGGTAACGCCGGCGTCTTTTAACGGGCGCGCATACTTTTCAAGCTGGGTTGCATTGGTGGTTAATGTCAGGTCACGCAAGCCGTCGATTTCGCCAAGATTTCGAAACAACTGCATGATGTTTTGGCGCACCAACGGTTCACCACCCGTAATACGGATTTTGTCGACGCCAAGTTTGATAAAGGCACGCCCGACGCTTTCCATTTCTTCCAGGGTTAATAACTGGCTGCGTGGCACGAACTTCATCTTTTCGGGCATGCAATAGACGCAGCGCAAGTCGCAACGGTCAGTAACCGACAGGCGAACGTAACTTACCGTCCGGCCGAAGCGATCGATAAGCTGACTTGATGGGGCGAGTGCTGACATAGGACCGCCTATTCTAGCAATATTAATAGGTTTTGAAACGTTAAAAATACTCGGAATTCTCTGCTTGAAAGATTTAGCACGAAACAGCTTTGTGGTATGGTTTTTCCTGTTCTGTCAGGAATACACAATAACAATCCGGACCGCCTAAATGGAAAAATCTTTAATCAAATTTGTGCCCGCTAATACTGGTCATGCTGATTTAATATCACTACTCATATATCAAAGCGTTCATGAGTTAATGGATTTTATGTTCGGCTCACAAGAACGAGCAGATGCCGTCTTAAAAAAACTCCTCAGATATCCTTCAGGCCAGTTTGGCTATCGTTATGTATCCGTGATGCAGGATGATGATAAAACAGTGGGCGTTGTGCTGGGATATAGTCGCAAAGAGTTTATGCAAGCGGAACTTCCCGGTGCATTCAATATGCTCAGAGCGACTCCACTAAGGCGATGGCCTTTTCTGTTTACCACTGTAAATCGGGCGTTATCAAATTACGTGCCGCCACCATCGCAAGATGCTTTTTACATTAATAACATTGCAGTCAATGCCGAGGTAAGAGGTAAAGGATATGGCAGCAAACTACTGGCTCATACCGTCACAGTAGCCAGGCAAAAGGGTTTTCGCAGTCTCGAGCTGGATGTCACTCATATCAATGAAGATGCTATTCGATTCTACCAGCGAAACGGATTCTTGATTGTATCTGAGTCCGGTACCGAAGATTTATTTGATCGTTACCGCTTGCCAATATTGAAACGTATGCGGCTACTGATTGGTTCGCAAGAGACCATTAGCCTCGAGAATAATGGCATCCCGACCAGTTCCCTTGTTATCAAAGAAGTCACCGGGCTTTATGCCATTCCTGTGGATGAAGTCTATGTACCAGGCACAATCGAGCAACTTCAAAATATACTCAAGACAAGCGATATGCCGATATCAATCGGTGGTGGGCGCTTCAGCATGGGCGGTCAAACTGCCTGTCCCGGGACACTGCACATCGACATGCGCGGCCTCAACAAGATCATCGAAT
>QIJI01000004.1 GCA_003231795.1 Gammaproteobacteria bacterium | reverse complement strand
TCTGTTTCAGCTCCGACGCAAGTTATTTCCACATAAGAATCAGATCAAAAACTTCACCATTAGCCATGATCTGTTGTTTCGAAATACCGGTGGAAACGTGGTTGCTAGAGCTCCACCGGTTGGCCATGAGGTGTAGCACGGTAGGCTGATTCCCAATCCTTTCGCTTTTGCGCCATCGCAAGATCATCAATATCGGTGCTCGATGCAATCAGTGATTCCAACGCACTTATGACGCATCGATAGTAGGTATCGTGATTGTCGGTTTCATTGCGCGTCCTGGCCTCAGATAAAGCCTGCCCCAGCGCTGCCGACCAGTCTTGCGCACTAAACAGCCCCCGCTGTACCAGACTATCGGCAATTGCGAGTGATTGTGCCTGCCAGGGCTCGTCAAACACCGGATCACCATCAATATCGGCGAGCGGTTTCAGGCCTGAATTTAGCCCACCAGTCATGATTCGGGCTTCGATAGATAACTTTCCCAAAGATCGAGATAGACTTTGTCGTTAGCTGCTGATTCGCCCCACAATTCGACCGCGCTGAACATCACCGAGTATAAGTGCTGGTGTGTTTCTTCACCTTTTGCCGACAGGTCGGGAAACACATGAGCTCCGTGATGTGCATGGATAATACCTCTGTGCCCACGCGCGTATTGCGGCAAGCGGGTATGCCCGCCATGTCCATGTACCCTCGTAATAACAGATTGACCGACTTCATAGGCAGGCGGGCAATCGATTTCAGCGTCGAAACGACTTGCAAGATCATGATCTTCATCCAGTACCTGCTGCAACGACATCGCTTGCGCGGCTTCCCCGTAATCTCGATCAGTAGCCTGCGACTTTCCGGCAATTATTTCGTCAATCGAGATCCAGCCGGATTCAATGTAAGTGGAAAAGTCAGTTTGCGCCCATGAATCAAAATAGGGACGCTCGAGATAATCCTGCGGCAGGATTAACTCGCGGCAATGCCGCCACCAGTCGATAGTGATGCCCGGTGTGCGAGCACACTGGGCCAACCCCCATTCGCGGCCTTCCCATTCAGTGTGAAAAGCAGTCTCGTCTTCGTCGGTATCGATCGGGCCGTGGCCCTGTTTGCCGCCCAGGTCATGAATGCCGTCCATCAGGAAGTTTCTCCGAGATTTCGATCGGTCCCTATCATCGAGTTTCGGGTAACCAGTGCTGCCAACGCATTCTGATCCAGATTATCGCTACCCGTAGGGCGTTGCGGCAATACCAGATAGCGCAGCTCCGCGGTACTGTCCCAGACACGTACTTCGGTATCGTCGTCGATATCGACCCCGAATTCGGCCAGCACACCTCGCGGGTCGCGTATCGCGCGCGAGCGATAGGCAGCAGCCTTGTACCAGGCTGGAGCAATACCCAGAATTGAAAATGGATAACAGGAACACAGGGTACAAACGACAAGATTATGAATACGGTCCGTATTTTCGACCACTTTCAAATGCCCGGTAGCCTTGCCCAGATATCCGAATTCATCAATGGCTGCCGGTGCATTCTGTAACAATCGTTGTTTGTACTCCTGGTCGCACCAGGCCCTGGCCACGACACTGGCACCTCGCTTGGGGCCTATGACATCGGTATAAGCTTCTACCCATCGATCGATGGTTTGCGAATTGACCAACCCCTTGTCGATCAGCAATGATTCGAGTGCCTTGATCCGAAGTGCTGACTCCGAAGGTAAATGGTTATGCAGTTGGTGATGAATTTCAGTCACTTTTTTGGCATCAAATTCTGGCATCTAATTTTTCGGTAGTAACGGAAGCAACAGTTTACTGAAACTGCTTTTGAATTTCAGTCGATAAAATCATTCGCAAGGAAACTCCGGTCTATCCGGGTTTAAGCGCTGCAGGAACGCACCGCTTTCGATCTGTCGCGGTTACTGTATTAACCCAGAGTTGATGTATATCGAATTCAGGGCTTCAACAATCGTGTCAGGCATTTAAAAATCGGGCGTGGTACTCGAAATGATCTTCGATGAAGCTGGCAATGAAATGATAGCTATGGTCATAACCCGACTGCATACGTATGGTGCAGGGCTGCTCCGCTGCATCACAGGCTGACTGTAGATTATCCGGCAGCAATTGCCCCTGGTGCAGGAATTCATCAGCGTCGCCCTGATCGATCAATATATCGCTTACTCGCGCCCCACCCTGCACCAGCCGGGTCGCATCGTAAACATCCCAGTCTGAACGATCATCACCCAGATACGCGCCAAAGCAGCCTTCACCCCAGCCACAGTTCACCGGGTTGGCGATCGGCGCGAATGCGGAAACCGAGCGATATTCGCCGGCACACTTCAACGCACAAATTAATGCGCCATGACCACCCATTGAATGTCCGCTAACTGATTTAACGCCGGCGATCAGAGGCAAATTCGATTCGATCAACGCCGGTAGTTCACGCGTCACATAGTCAAACATCTGATAATGCGGCTTCCACGGATCTTGCGTCGCATTCACATAAAAACCAGCGGCCTGACCCAGATCATAACGTTCCGCTTCGTCAGCGACATCATCGCCACGCGGACTGGTATCGGGAAAAACAATCGCGATGCCATGTTTTGCGGCAAAGCGCTGAAACCCGCCTTTGCTACGGGCGTTATCGTCGTTACAGGTCAACCCCGATAGCCAGTAGAGCGCCGCTACCTGTCGATCCTTCGCCGCGGGTGGTAAATAGACCGAAAAAGTCATTTCGCCATGCGTGTAGCGATTCAGATAGCCACCGCTCTCCCTGACGCTTTCAATTTCTTTCATAGCTGGACTCGCAATTATCAGATTGATGGAACATTAGGCCAGGGAGCCCCCAGGCTAGAAAGTAATGACTGATTTGATACTTGCACCTTCGTGCATCAAATCAAACGCGGTATTAATTTCTTCCAGCGGCATGGTGTGAGTAACCAGTTTTTCCAGTTCAATTTCACCACTCATATACTGATCGACAATTCCGGGAAGTTCGCTACGACCTTTAACACCACCGAAAGCGGTGCCGATCCAGCGACGACCGACTACCAGGTTAAACG
>QIJI01000242.1 GCA_003231795.1 Gammaproteobacteria bacterium | reverse complement strand
AGCGACAGGAACAACCCCGAGATTAGAATCTGGCGTCGATTTAGGGTTAGCATTACTGACCGTAAACCCGAGGTTGAGTGTAGTAATCAATTAGGGGTACGCACATATTAGCCAGCAGCACCGCAAATGCGATGCCGTCGGGGTATCCACCCCATACCCGGATCACGTAAATAAGCAAACCGATTAACAATCCATAACAGATTCGGCCCGTGTTGGTTGTTGCCGCCGTAACCGGATCGGTGGCAATAAAAAAGGCGCCGATAATGACTGCACCGGAAAGCAGGTGAAATGCCGGCGGGGTGTAGATCAGCGGATCGATCAGGTAAAAGATAAATGAGATGGAAATCACCGCGGCCAATACTGAAAACGGGATATGCCAGCGAATGGTTCGTGTATACAAAAGCCAGGCACCACCGATCGCCCAGCCCAGTGAAATCCACTCCCAGCCGGTGCCGCCGAAAAATCCGAAAACAGGTGATTGTCGAATTTCACTAAGCGCAATCTGTTGGCCGAGCGCGGTTTTCACCTGGTCCAGTGGTGTTGCCGAGGTCAGCCCGTCCCATTGACTGATATCGATGCTGGTAAATGCATAAGCCAGCGACTCGGAAAGACTGAGATGGCCGGCTCCGATCGAAAGTGGCAGATACCAGGTTGTCATCTCCCGTGGAAACGAGATCAGCAGTGCGACGTATCCGACCATCGCCGGATTAAAAGGATTGAATCCAAGCCCACCATACAGATGTTTGCCGGCGATCATGGTAAAGCCAGTGCCAATCAGTATCAGCCACCAGGGGGAGTGCATCGGCAGGCAAAGCGCAAATAACCATGCGGCGACCACCGCGCTGTAATCGCCGAGCTGAGGTTTCACCGGGCGCTTTCGAAGTTTCAAAATGGCGGCTTCAAAGGCAATCGCAAATACGATTGCAATGATGATATTGATAATCACGCCGGGTCCGAAAAACCAGGCATAGGCCAGTGTGCCCGGCAGCAACGCGATTATGACCTGGATCATCAATCGCTTTAACGAATGACTCGGCGTTACATACGGAGATGAAACCAGAACGCTGCTCATTGTGTCTCTTCCTGTAATGCTTTTTTGCGGGCCTTGACGCGTTCCAGTGCCGCCTGAACGGGATCAACCGCACCCACGACACCTGCTTTTTTCTGTTGCAGTGCTTCACGTTTCAGTCGACGCCGCTGTTCATCCTGCTGCTTTTTCAAGAGTAGACGTTTTTCACGGAACTCGAACCGAGTACGGGCTCGATCTGATTTTACCTGCGCTCTTTGCGCCGCGCGGATATCACTTTTCGAAGCCCGGTAATATTGCACCAGCGGTATCTGGCTTGGACAAACCGCAGAACAGCAACCGCATTCAATACAATCAAACAGGTGGTACTCCTGACTGCGTTCGTGCGATTGCGAACGGGCGTGCCAATAAAGCTGTTGTGGTAAAAGACTGGCCGGGCAAACTTCGGTACATTTACCGCAGCGGATGCATTCGTCGTGATATCCAGGATTCTTGGGAATTGTCTGTTGCTGCATAGCGAGAATACAATTACTGGCTTTGACAATCGGAATGCGATCGCTGCCGAGCGAGAATCCCATCATCGGGCCACCCATCACCAGATGACTGACGTCCTGTGTTTGATATCCGCCAGCGAGATCGATCAGATGTTTGATTGGCGTGCCGAATGCGACCTCCCAGTTTCCGGGTTTTTCAACATTGTCCCCGGACACCGTGACGATACGCGATGTCAATGCCTTGTCCCGTTCCAGTGCGCGGGTAATAGCAGCACAGGTTCCGACATTCTGGCAATATAGTCCGATGTCGAAGGCCAGTTTTCCATGCGGGATCTCTTTGCCGGTTAATATCTGGATCAGTTGTTTTTCTCCACCAGCGGGATATTGGGTCGCAATAGTAAGAAGCTCAGTATTGGGTAAATCGGCATTTACGAGTGCGTTTGCGAGCGCGCCAGTGGCTTCGGGTTTGTTGTCTTCGATCCCAATTAACGTGTTTCTGGGTTGCAGGATTTGTTGCAGGTAACCAATGCCACGAATCACTTCGTTGGCATCACGGCGCATCAGCATGTCGTCGCAGGTGATATAGGGTTCACATTCGACGCCGTTGATAATCAGTGTGGTGATGCCCTGACCCATCCCGCGAGACAGTTTGGGAGATGTCGGAAATACGGCACCGCCGAGTCCTACGATGCCGGCCCGGCGAATGCGATCGATCATTTGTGGCGCAGTAGCCGCTGATAAATCGAGTTTCTCGGGTTCTACCGAATCATGCTTACCATCCAGGTCGATGACAATACAGACGTCGGTTTGTCCCGAGGGATGAGGCACCGGATGGTTTTCGATGCCACTCACGATGCCCGATTCCGGCGCGTGAACCGGGGCGCTAAACAATGACGGATTTGCTGCGATTACCTGCCCCTTCTGAACAGAATCGCCAATTGCGACCAGGGGTTTGTTGCTGTCTCCGATATGTTGCTTCAGCGGTAGAAACAGCTGGTCTGGCAAGCTGGCTTTCTGGATTTCCTGCGTCAGTGACCCGGTTTTGTGTCCATCGAGGCGCATGCCTCCATGAAAAGAGTGCAGTGCATTCTTTGCGATGCCCTGGAATTTAGTTTTCATGTGCCAGCTTCAACGAGTCAGCCGGACGCGACCACTTCCAGTCTTCGATGCACTGGACGATTGGCAGCATGTCGATACAGTCAACCGGGCAGGGCGGCAGGCACAATTCACATCCGGTGCATTCGTCAGTGATAACAGTGTGCATATGCTTCGCCGCGCCGAGAATGGCATCGACCGGGCAGGCCTG
>QIJI01000501.1 GCA_003231795.1 Gammaproteobacteria bacterium | reverse complement strand
ACCGATGACCAAGTTAGACAAATTAATCACCGACTTCCAGGGAGCACAAGGCCAATACAAATGGGCTGATTTGCAATCGCTATTAAATCGCCTGGGTTTCGAACTGATAGAAGGTGCCGGTTCCCGTGTCAGGTTTACCAATGGTGAGATAACCATTAATTTGCATAAACCGCATCCGCAAAAGGAAGTTAAGGCTTATGCGGTCAAACAGGTGAAAGCCCTGCTAGAGCAAGAGGGACTGATATGAACATGTTAAGTTATAAAGATTATATGGGAACCGTGGAATTCAGTGCGGAAGATCGTTGCCTGTATGGCCAGATCGCATTTATCCGCGATTTGGTGAACTACGAAGCGAGTACCGTTGAGGCTCTGGAAGCCGCGTTTTTTGAGGCGGTCGATGATTATCTGGCCGACTGCGAAGCAAGGGGTGTTGCCCCCAATCAATCGCTGAAAGGATCATTCAATGTTCGTACTGGTGAAGAATTGCATCGCGCGGCGGTAGTTGCCAAGGGCGATATCAGTCTGAACGCCTTTGTTTGTAATGCCATTCGGGAGAAAATTGCGCGCATCGCTTAACTGATGAACGGCAATGGCGGGCCAGTTCCTCCAAGCCCAGCGATTACCAAACAATCTTTTGGGCAACTCGTGTAGCCTCCCTATTACATTACCATTCAGTGTTTAACAGTATTATGTTTAATACCAATGACAATCAGTTGGCTAATTGGGGATAAAGGATTCAATTTGAAAATTGGTACGATAGAGCCTTGATGGAAAAGGTTGGGTGGTTTGAAGGAGCGTTAAATCTTCCGGAAATTCCCGGAAGATTATTTCGGAAGATTAGTTATTGCTAATGTAGCTAAAATCATAAGTTATTGATTCTAGGAATGAATTTGGCTCCCCGGCCCGGGCTCGAACCAGGGACCCATTGATTAACAGTCAATTGCTCTACCAACTGAGCTACCGGGGAATGGAGGATGGGTATACTAATTCAAACATAAACATACGGCAACCAGATTTCTTGCTACGAGGCCGTTGATTAATCGCGCTGATGATCCAGCGGATCGTAGGCTTTGCCGCAGGTGCGAGCGCAGGTAGCCAGTTTGCCTGCTGCGACTGATTCCAGACCCCAGCTTTGTGGAATTATCTGCTGAAACAGCGAGCCTTCGATAACTTTTTTGAGCCCGATCCGGCGCGCATCGAGCGCCTCTTTGCCACCATATTGATCGATCATTTGCGCAAACTGTTTCCGCTCCGGAGTGCTCGATTCACTGAACACGGCAGCGAGCCAGCAACAGGGCAGTGCATAACCCTGTGCGGACAAATACATCTTGCGTTTGGGACCACCCACCTTGCAGCGTATTTCTACCTGGTCCAGGTAATTTTCATAATTGCCGAAGTTTTGCCTGACCAGAGCGAGGTCGTCATAAGCGGGGTTGTTGTACTCGGCGCGCGAGGGTTGTTCGAGCCAGTACTCAAATTTTCCCTTTTTGTCGAGCACATCGAATCGATCCGAAGTTTCGAGCTCGCCTGCGCTTAGAAAGCGTCCGGTTTTGCGTACGAAAAAATCCTTGAATCCCATTTTTTCAGCCAACTCACGCGCGTCATCGACCTGATACTCGTTGTGTTTGAAAACCAGGAAGTCCCATTCGGCCCTGCCGCCTGCTTCGATAAAGGCTTCGGCGCTACGCATGATGGTTTTCCAGTCAGTGCCGCGTCGGTAAAGGTGGTTCGTGTCTTCGAGGCCATCGATTCCAAAGCGTAGATAATGCGGTCCCTGTTTCATAATATCTGCCAGTTCTCGCCACCACTCGGGACGTCGTGCGGAGCCGTTGGTATGCAGGTCCAGGTTCAATTCCGGGCCATGTTGGCGTAGATAGCGGAAAACATCGAGGCAGTCGCGGGCGACCATCGGATCACCGTAGTTACCGCAGGCATAAATGCGCTTCAATTGAGCAACAAAATCGGGCAACAGGATGGTCTGGACATCCTCCAGCGATAATTCGCTTAATGGCATATCGGGATTAATTGCACCGCCGTGAACATTTCGAGCGCACATCGGACAAGCTGCATTGCAACGATGCGTCAGTTCGAGATGCACGATTCGCACTTCGTCGTAGTGATACAGGGGTGACGACGAAACGGCGATCTTTTCTGCCGGAAGACTCATATCAGGATGGGGATCTGTGATGAATAACTATTCTGACTTGCTAGCCTATCGCGAGTTCACTCGGATAGAAACTCGAATGCTACGGCATCAGCCAGGAGTCAGGCTTCAAAAACCTGTTTGATTCGGGCAGCAGCCTGTTGCAGGTTTTCCATGTTGGTGGCAAACGAAATACGCAAATAACCATCAGCTCCGAAAGCCGAACCTGGAACCAGCGCAACGCCCACTTCCTCGAGTAGTAGATTGGCGACGTCGACATCGTTTTTCAGGTCATCGCGTGCATCGATCAGAGCCTGGATATTGGGAAAGCAATAAAAGGTTCCGTTTGATTCGAGGCATTCTATATGGCGAATTGAATTCAGTTCGGCCACCAGATAATCATGACGTCGCTTGAATTCGGATACCATTTCTCTGACCGGAGCATGATCGCCATTCAATGCGGCCACCGCAGCGGCCTGTGAAACCGAGCTTGGATTGGAAGTACATTGACCCTGAACTTTTTTCATCGCCTTGATGATGTTCGTCGGGCCGCCGGCATACCCAATGCGCCAGCCGGTCATGGCATATGCCTTGGACACGCCATTGAGCACAAGCGTACGGTGGTAGAGCTCCGGGCAGGCATTCAGGATATTACAGAATTCGTTGTCTCCCCAGATAATATGTTCGTACATATCATCGG
>QIJI01000517.1 GCA_003231795.1 Gammaproteobacteria bacterium | reverse complement strand
GCTCCGAGCGCACTCACCTGGTCTGCTTTGGCCGCCGAGGCAATGGCAAAGACTTCAGCACCTCGGCGTTTGGCCAACTGTATCGCCGCTGATCCGACGCCACCTGAAGCGCCGGTTATCAAAACTCTTTCAGCACCAACCGAGGCACGCTCCAGCATCCCTTCCGCGGTCGAGTAAGCGCAGGGAAAAGAAGCCAGTTCCACATCACTGAGATCGGATTCGATTTTAACTGCGTCGACGGACCAGGTTTTGGCAAATTGTGCAAAAGCCCCGTCATATTCGGAACCAAAGGTCCGACACGCGTAATCGCCTTCGAGCGCGGTGGTCTGGATGCTGCGAACCAGCACCCTCTCACCCATGCGCCCCGGGTCAACCATGCTCCCCACGGCGACAATGCGGCCACAGCAATCGGCACCCTGAATGCGCGGAAACTGTAACGCCTCTCCGGACCAGCTACCGTCGGCTTCGTCGGCTTCGTCAAACCCGCCGGCACCGCCACCACTGGTGGCGGTAGTGACAGATTTCGAGTACCAGGCGGTACGCGTGTTGATATCGGTATTGTTTATTCCGGCAGCACCGACGCGAATCAATACTTCATCCTCGGCGGCAACCGGAAGCGGAACGTCATCGCGATAGTCGAGCGTCTCAAATCCACCGTGTGCAGTGAGCAAGACGGCATGCATAAACCGGGGGAGTTGTTCGTTCATGAGTATTGGGTCACCATCTGAAAACAGTCGAATAATACACAAACCCCGGAGCAAGCGATCATTTTAATTTCACCTCGTAACCAAGACTGCTTTCACGGGTGATGAATCATCGACATCGGCGTAATCTAAACTCTGCAAAAGCTGGACAAGCGCAGCGAGAGCACCGAATTAACGATCTGAACAGAAGACGATTAGTCGCAGGTCGGTGGTTGTTCCAGATCCTGAAACCCGTAAAATGGCGCCAGGAGTCTGTCGGACTTAGACAAACCGGCAATTGATAAAAAACTATGATCGCAACCGATAAATTTGTGTTTATCCATATGCACAAAACTGGCGGACAGTCGCTCGGACATATCATCGAACGCTGTATTCCGAGTATGCAACACATCGGCTATCACTATCCTTACCACCTGTTACCAGAAGAGTTTTCCGCTCTTCCCGTCATTGGCACCGTTCGTAATCCGTGGGACTGGTATATCTCGTGGTACGCTTTTAATACCCGCAATGCCGGAAACCCGGTCTTTTTTATCGTTTCTGACGGCTTTCAGGCCGATTTCAAAAACACACTCACCAATCTGATTAATCTGGGATCGGATTCCGAACAAAGCCAAAACTATCGGCGCGCTCTGATCGAGGTTTTGCCTGACAGTCTCGACGGTAACCGCGGGGTCGGGCTGACCAAAGATTGCATTCTTGGCATGGACACCAGGCAGGGATACTATTCCTGGCTATTTCATCGCATGCACGGAGATATCAACCGTAGCAATGTTCACATCGGTCGATTCGAAAATTTGCAGGAGGAGTTTATCTCAACCCTGGAAACTCTGGAGATCGAGGAAATCGATGCTATCAAATCCCGATTTGACGAAACGCCAAGGCTCAATTCATCCAGCCACAGCCATTACTCAAAATATATGGATGACGAGCTACGCGATTTAATTGCCCGGAAAGACTCCGAGCTGATCGAAAAATACGGCTATGTCTTCGAAGCAGATGATTCTGACGATAAGGTAGTCGAGTTTCCTAACATACAAATTGGTCGCAAACAGGATAACTTTTGCAAGCTCTCCGGCAAGGCGACTAATTTTCTGCTGTTAAAATCCGACGTCGACCTCGACTTTATCAAACGCAAGCTGGCCAAAATCCCGGAGCGGACCTGGCATGGCTCGGGACGCGAACAGACCTATGATGTACATAAGCAGACTCAGGCATTGCTGCTTATTCATGACGCTGATTTTCGCCATTTCAACCCTAGCTACCACGACCTGTACAAGGACTTCAGGAAAGAACTGCAGCCAATATTTGATTTTATCAACCAGTATTTCGGTGGTGACGGGTATATTGTGCGCGCACTTTTTGCGCGACTCGCAGGGCATGGCAAAATTGATCCTCATACGGATGGTCTGTTCAGCCTGTTAAAATGTCATCGGATTCATATTCCAATCATTACCAATAAACAAGTTGTGTTCAGCATCGGTGGCGAAGACAGGTTTCTGGCTGAAGGTGAAATCTGGGAAATCAACAATGCCACGCTACATGCGGTAGAAAATGGCAGCGACCTGGATCGCATCCACCTGATTGTCGACTGGGTACCGAATGCAACGGTACGCGCCGAAGACCGCAAACCGCCAGCAGCGGCTAAACCGGCTGCGCCGGCAATTTCTGCAACCCCCAGCTACAATGGCAGAAACGTCGGCCGCAACGAACCCTGTCCCTGTAACTCAGGTAAAAAATTCAAACAATGTCATGGCGCACCGCACTAGGGCCAAAGCTTATATTGGTTTGTATGCAATACATTCAATCTCCACTCGAATATCGATCAGAAAGTCGCTCACCAGCGCCGATCGAGTCGGAGGCTGGTCGGGGAAATACTCGGCGTAAACGGCATTAAACCTGGGGAAATCATCACGGGTTTTCAGCCACACCATTGATTTGACCACGTCACACAGTTCACAGCCTGCCTCATTTAGAATTTCCCGCAAACTATCGAGGCAGGCACGCGTTTGTTCTTCGATACTGGCGTCGGTCATCGGCTTTCCATCGCGCATCGGAACCTGCCCGGTAACAAAGACAAAATCTCCGGCACGAATCGCCTTTGACAGGGACAATACCCGGCCACCGAGTTCCAGCGGCCCACC
>QIJI01000092.1 GCA_003231795.1 Gammaproteobacteria bacterium | reverse complement strand
GACCGTATGGGTAAGTTCAGCCAGACTTCCGGTTCTCTTTAACGGGATAGCGTCGGTAATTCGGTCATAGGCCTCCTGTTTCATTGACGCGACCATCTCGGTTTCGAAGATTCCGGGCGCGATCGCGACGCTGCGAATGTCGAATCGCGCCAGTTCACGCGCCCAGGTGTTGGTCAGCGCTGCGACGCCGGCTTTGGCCGCGGCGTAGTTTGACTGTCCGGCATTCCCGGCTCGACTGATGCTGGATATGTTGATGATAACGCCGGCCTGATTGCCACTGATCATCTGCGTTGCGGCTTCCCGCCCGCACAGGAAAACCCCGGTTAAATTGATATCGATAACCTGTTGCCACTGTTG
Organism: Gammaproteobacteria bacterium; assembly: GCA_003231795.1. Taxonomy (GTDB): domain Bacteria; phylum Pseudomonadota; class Gammaproteobacteria. The sequence goes on along the minus strand of QIJI01000092.1, from coordinate 2,492 downwards.
CAGCGACATTCGATCCAGAATTTCGCCATCCTTCGCTTTCACCAGCAATGCATCGCGCAGGATACCGGCATTATTTATCAGCCCGCTGATCACGCCCAGTTCGTTTTTAATTTCGGCAAAACATTGCTGCACGTTGTTTTCGTCGGCGACATTGCAGATAAACGCCCGGCAGCTAGATCCGGTCTCGGCGCAGGCCTGGCGCGTTTTTTCGAGCTCCCCAGCATTTACATCGAGCAGTGCCAAACTGGCTCCCTGACTAGCGAGCGCCTGACTGATTGATTTTCCGAGGCCTTGAGCGGCCCCGGTTACCACGAAACAATTTTTCCTGATTTGCAATCTGATTTCCTGGTTGTAGATTAAAATCGGACCGAGCTGATTGATAACAATATTCCGGCTCTTGTGATTTTAAGCGACTCCGAAAATGATTTCATGGTTATTAGCGAGAACAAACCCCGACAATGTCGATTGAACTTATTACCCGATTACGAAACTATATTCTGGTGAAAGCAATGAAATCGCTATGTTTGGTACTTTTGACAGGTTTCATCCTGACCGGATGTAGCAAGCGAGATGACTGGTATACGGCAAGCCGGGTATCCGCCGGTATTGCACCCGATCCGGCGGAGACGAGTGAAGCGGTAGTGCATGTTTATGGAGCCGATGTTCGCGGGTGGCGGGGCTGGTTTGCGATTCATACCTGGATTGCCACCAAACGAACCGATCAGGATTTTTACCTGCTCTACGATGTGGTTGGTTGGCGTGCACATCATGGCCAGCCAGTGGTCAGAGTGATACGTGATATTCCGGATCGATACTGGTACGGCGCAAAACCAAAATTATTAAAAGCGCATCAGGGAAAATATGTTGATGCCATGATTGATGCCGTTGAGATCGCTGCAGGAACTTATCCCTGGATGGATACCTATAAGTCTTTTCCGGGTCCCAATAGCAATACTTTTATCGCCTGGGTTGCGAAACAGGTGCCTGAACTGGATCTCAATTTACCCTTTTCGGCCATCGGCAGTGGATATGTCGACACGGCGGATTTAAATAGGCGCTAGTTGGTAACCGCTATCAATCCCTCGCTTTCGATTCCCTGACAGGCCAGTTTTTGATCTTGCTCTCCCGCTTCACCGGCCACACCCACTGCCCCGATAACATGGCCTGCGACATCCTTAATGGTTACGCCGCCTTTTGATCCGATTAGCGGCATACCCATGGTTTGTTGCGCTACGTTGGTGACACCTTCGAACCAGGCAGGCGTTGCTTCGGCCCATTCTCTAACGCTATCGCTTGGTTTGCCATAAGCGACGCAGGTGAAAGCCTTCGCCTGGGCGATATGCGCCAACAATGGCGGCGCCGAATCTTCGCGCGCCAATGCCACGGGATGGGCTCCGGCATCGCAAACTGCTACTGCTATGTGACGTCCGGGCGAGGTTCTTTCCCCGGCTAAAACGACTTTAATAATTTGCTGTGCTGTTTCTAGTGTTATTCCTGGCATTGATAAGCTCCTGGGCTAAAGTGAAGTTACCCCGCATTCTGATTGTCAATTTGCGTTGACTATCAATATTTATATTATTCCGTTGGGGCTAAATTCGGTTGTCTCACTATCCCGGCATTGCAAAATGTCGCCAGTTTTAGCGTCAACTACGATTATATAAAACTCAAAACTAACCTGCGCCTCCCGCTAATGTAACCGTGTCAGCCGCCAGCGCACATCGGGAAAGTTTCTAAAGAATTGCTGCATCATATCATTAATTTCAACATCGCCCTGGAATTCACCCACTGCGCTGGAACGGTAAGTCGGGGTTTTTGAAAACATTGATTTGATCAAATCTAATCGGTGCGCATTGACAGCGCAACATAAGAATTGGCCGACTCAAGATACCCGACCTCTGTCATCGATAGGCCGGATTCGGCTCGATAACATTGCGAAAGGTAAAATTGACGCGCGGACCACTGTATAGCTTCTGTCGGTTTAAGCCGTGACGCCAGTTGCGCTGAGTATCTCCGCGCATTATCAGCAGACTGCCGGCGGGCAAGGGGAGTTTGATGGTTTTCAAACGTTTGTCTGTCTTATGGCGTAGTAGGAAATCACGAGTTTCGCCAAGCGTCAGCGATGCGATTGCCGGCTGTGCTCCGAGTTCACGTTCATTGTCGCTATGCATGCCCATGCTGTCGTTGTGATCGCGGTAGTAGTTCAGTAATACGCTATTGAAGTTATGCCCGCTCAAATTTTCAACCCGCAATTTAATTTCGAGCAATTGGCCGGTCCAGGGCAGGGGCGCGAGACGAATGCCCGAATAGCGGTAGGACTTATCTCCATACCAGGCGCTGAGTCTGGGTTGCAGGTAAGGTTTGCCATAAACCGTGATCTGTTCCTGTCGCCATTTTGTGTGTTCAACCAGATGGATTAGAAGCTCGGCATATGGAACGCCCAGATCGACCTGGTAGAAAATTGTCAGGTCGCCACCCTCTATTGGCAGATGCTC
>QIJI01000399.1 GCA_003231795.1 Gammaproteobacteria bacterium | reverse complement strand
GGGGGATCGCGTTGCCTACCCGATGCAACTGGGTGCTTACGCAGAATCCCGCCTGATTGCAGCCGACCAACTGCTTAAATTACCCGAAGCCATCAGCGACGAAACCGCAGCCGCAATGATGCTAAAAGGTTTGACAGCACACTACCTGTTGTTCCGGACCTATCCGGTACAAAGCGGTGACAGCATACTGGTTTATGCGGCAGCCGGCGGTGTAGGTCTTATACTATGTCAATGGGCCAACCTGCTGGGTGCCAATGTAATCGGCTGTGTGGGTTCCGAAGAAAAATCTGAACTGGCAAAGGCCAATGGTTGCCACCACACGATTCTGTACCGGGATGAAGATATCCCCGCACGGGTTCGTGAAATCACCAATGGTGTCGGTGTCGCCGCCGCGTACGATTCAATTGGCAAAGCTACTTACGTCCGTTTGGGGTACTGGCAACCTATGGTAATGCCAGCGGTCAGGTCGAACCTTTTAGCCCGGCAATTCTGGCACCCAAGGGATCGCTGTATGTTAATCGCCCAACCCTGGCTACGCATACAGCAACTCGCGAATTACTCGAACAAGGTGCCAATCGATTGTTTGATGTAGTCACCATTGGCCAGGTAACGATCAACGTGAATCAGACAATTCCTCTGGAAAATTGCTCCGAGGCACATCGCCAGCTCGAGGCTCGTGAAACGACAGGCTCCACAATATTAACAATTTAAACCACCTCGGAATAACCAGTACAGTTTGAAATTATCTTCATTTATTTTTTCGGAATCAATTTTACAGCTACCGATAAATAGGCTGTCAGACTCACGCATAGCGCACCGGACAAAGAATTTAATAATTTAAAATCAACAACTTGTATGAATTCTCTGCATTGCATTGAAACTCCGCCTGCAGACCGTCACAGTTTTTCATATAAACTCATGTGAACTGGTTCACAAAGTTCGTTTTGCATGATATCTGTTATGTATAACTGTACTGTACGTTTTTCGACTAAACTGAATCTGTTATTACTACAGTTGCTCTCTATAATTGTCACCATTATTTAACAGCGCTGTCGAACTGACAGCAATACGACAGGAGCAACACCATGAACACAATCAAAGCGAAACAATTCCATCTTATCGAAGACCTGGACATCTCTGCCCTGGCTCTGGCAGCGGTAGAACGCGTCGAAGGTATCGCGTCTCAAATGACCAACGTCGTCCGTACCTGGGCACGTCGTTCAAACGATCGCCGCCAACTGGCTCTTATGAATGAGCACATGCTCAACGACATCGGCCTGACTCGTATCGATCTGAATCGTGAAGTAGTCAAGTACTTCTGGCAGATTTAATAGCAAGATCTATCCGGTGTGGATCAGTCCACACCGGTTTGAACCTGGCGGAAATTGAACTACTGGCGCAAGCGGTAACCGGTTTTAAACATCCACCACACTAACACCAGGCAAGCCACCAGGAACAGGCTTACCATGGCAAGGCTGACGCCGACGCTGACATCGGCGACCTCAAAGAAACTCCAGCGAAATCCACTGATCAAATAAAGCACCGGATTGAACAGGGTAACGGTCTGCCATACAGGCGGCAGCATGCTGACTGAGTAAAAGCTACCGCCGAGAAACACCAGCGGCGTGACTATCAACATTGGAATCAGTTGCAGTTTTTCGAAATTGGTCGCCCACAGACCGATAATGAATCCGAACAGGCTGAACGAGATGCAGGTCAGCACCAGAAACAGCATCATAACAAACGGATGCGCGATTTCCAGATCAACAAATAAATTAGCGGTAATCAGTATGATGATACCGAGAATAAACGATTTGGACGCGGCCGCGCCGACATAGCCCACTACAATTTCAAAAAATGAAATCGGTGCAGACATAATTTCGTATATGGTGCCGGTAAATTTCGGGAAGTAGATTCCGAATGAAGCGTTTGCGATACTTTGCGTCAACAGCGACAGCATTACCAGCCCGGGCACGATGAACACACCATAAGACACGCCATCGATTTCTTCGATACGTGAGCCGATCGCAGCGCCGAATACGACGAAATAAAGCGAGGTTGAAATAACCGGTGAGGCAATGGTTTGCATCAGGGTGTGCCAGGCGCGAAGCATTTCAAACTTGTAGATGACCTTGATGGCCTGCACATTGATCATTTTTTATTAACCAGTCGTACGAAAATTTCTTCCAGACTGCTCTGACTGGTCTTCAAATCTCTGAGCGAAATCCCGACTTCGGTCAGACTTTGCAGTAACGCGGTGATACCGGTTCTTTCGAGGTCGGGGTCATAGGTATAGGTCAAGCGACTGCCATCCTCTGAAAGCTCGAGATTATAGACTCCGAGTGCCTCGGGGATTTGATCGACAGTTTGCTTCAGTTCAATAAACAACTGCTTTTTACCGAGCTTCTGCATCAGAATTTTCTTTTCGTCTACCAGTAACAGCTTGCCGGCACTGATAATGCCGACCCGGTCAGCGATCTCTTCGGCTTCCTCGATATAGTGGGTAGTCAAGATAATGGTCACTCCGTTATCGTTCAGTTGCTGCACCATTTTCCACATATCCTGGCGCAACTCGACATCCACTCCGGCGGTCGGCTCGTCCAGGAAAAGAATTCGGGGTTCATGCGACAAGGCCTTGGCAATCAGCACGCGGCGCTTCATGCCCCCTGACAGTTCACGTAACTCACTGTTCTTTTTGTCCCACAAGGACAGATCCTTGAGTAACTGCTCGAGATAGGCAGCATCAGGCTTTTTGCCAAACAGCCCTCGACTGAAATTCACCGTATTCCACACGGTATCAAAGGCGCTAAGCGTCAATTCCTGCGGCACCAGCCCGATCAATTCACGGGTGAACCGGTAATCTTCGACAATATCCTTACCGCTCACTTTTACCGAGCCGGTACTCGCCGAAACAATGCCACAAATAATCGAGATCAATGTGGTTTTGCCCGCACCATTGGGACCCAGCAACGCCAGAATTTCTCCCTCTTCAATTTCGAGGTCGATAGTGCTGAGTGCCTGGTGCCCACTTTGGTAGACTTTCGACAGTCCGGAAATTTCGACTATGGCTGGCATCGCGCGATTCTACTATTAGATATAGATGTTGAGTATCACTATTATGTCGGTGCGAGGCATTATCGTTTTAAGGAACCTCTGGTACTCGCCAACAACAACGGAGCATGTCCATGGCAATAATGAAATTTCATTCCGAACCGGTGCAGGAAAGCTGGCTTGACGCTTACGGGCATCTTAACGAAGCCTATTACCTGCTGC
>QIJI01000343.1 GCA_003231795.1 Gammaproteobacteria bacterium | reverse complement strand
GATACATGACGATCTACCCGCCATGGACGATGACGACCTGCGTCGCGGCCGCCCCACCTGCCATCGTAAATTTGATGAATCTACTGCGATTCTCGCAGGTGATGCCTTGCAGGCGCTGGCTTTTTACATCATCAGCCATGATCCCGAGATGACCAGAGATTCTGCCGCGCGCCTCGAAATGATCGAGAAGTTATCGCTATTTTCCGGATCACGCGGTATGGCGGGTGGCCAGGCAATAGATCTGGCTTCGGTCGGCAAGAGCTTGAATATTGCCGAACTTGAAACCATGCATATTCATAAAACCGGGGCGCTGATCCGCACCTGCATCCAGCTTGCGGCACTGAGTACCGGGGAGCTGAACAAACAGCAGTTCAAGGCGCTTGATTCTTACGCCAAATGCATCGGGCTATCGTTTCAGGTACAGGACGATATACTCGATGTCACGGGTGATACCGAAACACTGGGCAAGACGCAGGGAGCCGATTTGGCTCGCAACAAACCAACCTTCCCATCGGTAATCGGTCTCAAGGCATCATATGAAAAAGCTCAGGAGCTTCATCAGCTAGCGCTACAGGCAATTTCGAAATTTGGTGAGGAAGCGGACATTTTGAGGTATATTTCGGCCTGGTTTGTCGAACGTAAACACTAGTGGTCGAATAATTAAGGATTGATGGATGTAATTTGCCTGATTTAAGGTACCTCCAATCAATTCATGAATGAACGTGTTGTATCCAAAATGACCATTGTCTGCGTTGTGAAGCTTAGCAATAGCCCTTTTATTACTGACGTTTCACGCCTTGAACTGAACGGTCCGGCGCTCCGGCATTTTGAATCACAACCCGATTCAACCAGAATTAATCAGAGGCTCTTGGCGAGACGTTGTGCTGGACAGTAATGTATTGAACAATTTTAGTGAAACATATCCGATTCTGGCGCAAGTCAACAGCCCGACTGATTTACGTGACCTCGATGAAAATCAGTTGCCCGCTCTGGCAGATGAGTTACGAGCTTTCCTGCTGCAAAGCCTTTCGAAAACTGGTGGACATCTTGCTTCCGGGCTGGGCTCTGTCGAGATTACGATTGCGTTGCATTATCTGTTTGATACGCCCACTGACCGGTTGATATGGGACGTCGGGCATCAATGTTATCCACATAAGATTCTGACCGGTCGGCGCGAACAGATGGCGACGTTACGTCAGCATGGCGGTTTGTCCGGCTTCCCGAAAATTACCGAATCCGAATATGACCATTTCGGCGCTGGTCATTCGAGCACGTCGATCAGCGCGGCACTGGGTATGGCAATCGCCGCAAAAGCTCAGGGGGTCGAACGCAACACCATAGCCATTATCGGCGACGGGGGCATGACCGCAGGAATGGCTTATGAAGCGCTGAACCATGGCGGCGCGATCGACAACAATCTACTGGTCATACTAAATGATAATGAAATGTCGATTTCGCCGAATGTCGGAGCGATGTCAAAATATCTGTCGCGCCTCTGGTCGGGTCGATTTTATTCGAGTCTGCGCGAAGGTAGCAAGAAAGTATTGAAGCGGCTTCCCAGCGCCTGGGAACTGGCAAAACGCGCGGAAGAACATGTCAAGGGGATGGTATTGCCCGGAACGCTTTTTGAAGAACTCGGCTTTTCCTATTTCGGCCCGATCGATGGACATAATCTCAATGATTTGATGTTATTAATTCGCAATCTGCAAAAGTTATCGGGACCGCGCATGCTGCATATCGTCACACGCAAGGGGAAAGGCTATGCCCCCGCCGAAGAAGATGCCTGTAAGTTTCATGGCGTGGGTCCTTTCGATCCCGAAACCGGCAACGTCAAATCTTCGAGCAAACCCGGAATGCAGTCATACACCGACATTTTTTCCGACTGGTTGTTGGCCAAGGCCCGCCAGGACAAAAAACTGCATGTCATAACACCTGCGATGCGCGAGGGTTCGGGGTTGGTCAAGTTTTCGGAAGAATTACCGCAGCGCTACCACGATGTCGGAATTGCCGAGCAACATTCGGTAACGCTGGCTGCCGGTATGGCCAAAGAAGGTTTAAAACCCGTGGTGGCTATTTATTCTACTTTTCTGCAACGCGCCTATGATCAGTTTATCCACGACGTCGCGGTACAGAACCTGGATGTAACGTTTGCCATAGATCGTGCCGGTATCGTCGGCGCCGATGGCGCCACCCACACGGGTAATTTCGACATCGCCTACGCTCGTTGCATTCCCGGAGTCATCATGATGGCACCCGCGCATGGACAGGATATGTTCGAGCTCCTGAATACCGCTTATCACTACCCCGGCCCGGCTCTGGTTCGTTATCCCCGAGACAGCGTCCTGCAACCGGAATCGGTAAACATGGATAAAACCGTGGAAATTGGAACCGCACTACAGGTGCGCAAAGGCAAAACTGCGGCAATTCTGGTTTTCGGCAGCCTTTTTAATATCGCCGAAAATATTGCTCAGGAACTTGATCTGAGCCTGGTCAACATGCGTTTTATCAAACCGCTGGATGAAGCCATGATCCGTAAGATGGTAGCAAGCCATGAATGTCTGATCACGCTTGAAGACGCCTCGATTGTCGCTGGCGCCGGTACCGCAGTTCTTGAATTTTTAAACCGTGAAAATTTACAGATTCCCGTTCTGCGGCTGGGATTAAGCGATGATTTCCCGACCCAGGGTAACCGCGAACAGGTACTCGAAGACTACCAGCTAGGCCCGAAAACCTTGCTCAACTCAATCAAAAAATATATGGAAAACCTGACTTAACTAATCAGAGGCTCCTTAAGTTTCACTACGCAGAAGTTGATCATTTTGGACACAACACGTTCATTCACGAATTGATCAGAGGCTCC
>QIJI01000324.1 GCA_003231795.1 Gammaproteobacteria bacterium | reverse complement strand
TCTAATTGAAAATATATCCAAGTGGTAGTGCAGCGGGTATCATTCGCCGTCTTTTGGACCATCTAACTGGGATCACCTATCGATGCGACTCAGCGATTTCGATTATAACCTTCCCGCAGAGCTTATCGCCCAGGCACCTCTCGCCGAGCGAGTTGCGTCGCGTCTGTTGCGCCTGGATGCGGGCCTTGATCGGATTACGGATAATCATTTCACCGATTTCGAGCAATGGTTAGATCCAGGCGACCTGCTGGTGTTTAACGATACGCGTGTGATACCGGCCCGACTTTACGGGCAAAAGCAAAGCGGCGGAAAAGTTGAAGTTCTGGTGGAAAGGATTATCGACGATTCGACGCTGCTGGCCCACGTCCGAGCCAGCAAGGCGCCGCTGGAGGGAAGCCGATTGCTGCTCGAAAACAGGATCGATTGCGAAATGATGGCAAGGCAGGGTGATCTATTCGTGCTCAAACAGGAAGATCGACCCTGGTTGCAATGGTTGGAGCAGGTCGGGCATATTCCATTGCCGCCCTATATTCGGCGCGACGACCAGGCTGTAGACCGCGAGCGCTATCAGACCGTATTTGCAAAACATCCAGGTGCAGTCGCTGCACCCACCGCAGGTCTGCATTTTGATAGCGCCCTGATTGAGCGGCTCGAATACAAAGGCGTCAATACTGCACGCATTACCCTGCATGTCGGGGCCGGGACTTTTCAACCGGTGCGGGGCGATAATATCGATGAGCATGTCATGCATGCTGAACGCGTCGACGTGTCGAGCGAGGTTTGCGAAGCGGTGAAGCGCGCACATGGGCAGAGCCGACGCGTGATTGCAGTCGGTACGACGGTAGTGCGAAGTCTTGAGACAGCTGCAGTTTCCGGAAAATTACTACCCTTGCAGGGCGAGTCAGAGCTGTTTATCAAACCCGGGTTTCGTTTTAATGTTATCGACGCAATGTTAACCAATTTTCATTTGCCTCGATCCACCCTGTTGATGCTGGTCAGTGCCTTTGCGGGGACCGATCTGATTCAGCGGGCCTATTGTCATGCGGTGCACGAGCAGTATCGATTCTTCAGTTATGGTGATGCAATGTTTATCGAAAATGGCAGCGCGGGGCGGCAATGATGGAATTTACCCTGGATAAATGCGATGGCACCGCCAGGCGAGGTCGGCTGAACTTCACCCGTGGCGTGGTTGACACACCTGCTTTTATGCCAGTCGGTACTTATGGCACCGTCAAGGCGATGACGCCTGAGGAATTGCAGGAACTCGGCGCGCAAATTGTACTCGGAAATACCTTTCATCTGATGCTGCGGCCCGGCACCGAAATTATCAAAAAACATGGCGGTCTGCATGATTTCATGAACTGGCACAAACCAATACTGACTGACTCAGGTGGCTTTCAGGTATTCAGTCTCGCCAAAATGCGCAAAATCGATGAGCAAGGTGTGACCTTCGCATCCCCGGTAGATGGCGCCAAGGTTTTTTTGAGCCCCGAAGTATCGATGCAAGTGCAGTGTAATCTCGGCTCCGATATTGTCATGTGCTTCGATGAATGCACACCCTATCCGGCGGATCAGGATGTGGTGCGTAAATCGATGGAATTGTCGATGCGCTGGGCTCAGCGTAGCAAGATCGCGTTTGCGGATAACCCCAACTCGCTCTTCGGAATTGTCCAGGGTGGTACTTATCACGAGTTGAGACTCGAATCGGCGCAGGCACTGGTCGACATCGATTTTGACGGTTATGCGATTGGTGGTCTTTCGGTAGGAGAGGATGCCGATGAGCGCAACCTGACTCTGGATGGGGTGCTGCCCGCATTGCCGATTGATAAACCGCGTTACCTGATGGGAGTTGGCAAGCCCGAGGATCTGGTCGAAGGTGTGCGTCGGGGGATCGATATGTTCGATTGCGTGATTCCTACCCGCAACGCCCGAACCGGGTATCTTTACACGCACGATGGAATAGTGCGCATCCGTAACAGTCGCTATACCGAGGACACGCGTCCGATCGACGAAAACTGCGAATGTTACACTTGTCGCCACTATTCTCGCGCTTATCTGCGGCATCTCGATAAATGCGGTGAAATCCTCGGTTCGCGTCTCAATACCTTGCACAATCTGTATTATTTTCAGGAATTAATGCGGCATATTCGAGAGGCTATTGAAGCGAACCAATATGACCCGTTTTGCCGGAACTTTTATCAGCGTTATCAATCTTATACTTAATTTTGAAATCTGCCTTTTCCGGCTTGTGAGATGAACGCCCTAGTGGCATAATACGCGCCGTTTCCGGGCACCTGGCCCGAACAGGTCTATCAAACCAGAGGTTGATCAAACATGAATTTCTTTATTAGCGACGCGCTGGCACAAGACGCCGAATCACAAGGTGGTACTCTGGAACTAATCCTGCCTTTATTGTTGATGTTCGCCATATTTTATTTTCTGCTGATTCGTCCACAACAGAAAAAGGCCAAAGAACATAAAAATATGGTTGGGGCGCTGAACAAGGGTGACGAAATCATTACCAACGGCGGTTTGCTGGCCAAAATTATCGAGGTCGATGACAACTTCCTGAGCTGCAAGATCTCCGACAACGTTGAAGTTAAAATTCAGCGCCACGCAATCTCCGCTATATTGCCCAAGGGCACTATCAAGAATTTATAGCAATTGTCAGGCTGAAAGAGCACTAGTATGGTCAATCACTATGCCCCGTGGAGATATATTCTTCTGCTCGTGATTATTGCGATCGGGATGCTTTATGCTGTGCCAAATTTATACGGTGAAGACCCCGCGGTACAGATATCGCACCGGGTTAACCTGATCGATGAAGCCGAGCGTGACCGTATTCGCAACCTGCTTGATACGGAG
>QIJI01000284.1 GCA_003231795.1 Gammaproteobacteria bacterium | reverse complement strand
TGTTTCCTCGGCAAATAAACAGTCATAGTCGGGGTTATGCAGAACTTCAACTGCGCTCTCGATGCCGTAGGGGGATAAATCTAATTTATTGACCATAATGCTATTAACTTGCTCAGCAGGGATCGACATGCTTTTGTTTGTCTCAGGAAATAGGTGATGATAAACGAATCAGCAAGTATAAAAGATTACCCAATTCACAAAAACCAAGAGTTAAATATAAACATATAAATTAAACCTCGATATCCGGGTCATTTTCGCACTCGTTCCGTCATTCCCCGCGGGGATGACATTCAATTTGTGAATTCTTAAGCCAGAATTTTCCGCAGCGTGGCAACGACCACATCGATCTGTTCTTTTTTAATCACCAGTGGCGGTAGCAGGCGAATCACGTTAGGACCTGCGGGTAACGCGATTATGTGGTGCCGCAATAGTTCGGCCAGTTTGTCCTGAACCTTTTGTTTAAGCTCGATGCCGATCATCAATCCAAGACGCCGCACTGCCCTTACCTGGGTTAAATCCGCGGCATTGAGCTGTGATTCGAAATATTCGCCGAGTTCGGCGGCTCTCCCGGCCAGGTCCTGCGATTGATAAACTTCGATCGCAGCCAGTGCTGCCGCACAGGCCAGCGGGTTGCCACCGAAAGTAGTCCCATGTAATCCAGGTTCAATCTGGATTTCGGAACTGAGCAGAGTCGCGCCGATCGGAACCCCGCCACCCATCGCTTTGGCGACACACATGATATCCGGCTGCAAATCATAGTGTTCGCAGGCAAAAAATTTCCCGGTGCGACAAAAGCCGGTCTGGATCTCGTCGACTATCAACAAAACTCCTCGTTCGCTACAGAGCTCACGCACCGCGGCCAAATAGTCGGCCTGAACCGGGTTTACGCCACCTTCGCCCTGAACCAGCTCAAACATGACCGCGGCAGTGTTGTCGTTTACCACTGCTTCGAGTTTTTCGATTTTATTAAATGGAACATATTCAAAACCCGGTATCAACGGCTGAAAAGCCTCGCGATACTTCGGTGTGTGAGTGGCACTGACCGCGCCCATGGTGCGACCGTGGAAACCACGCATTGCGGTGACAAAATTACTGCGCCCACTATGCAGGCGGGAAAACTTCAGCGCCGCTTCAACCGATTCGGCGCCTGAATTACATAGATAGGCCCGTGTCAAACTGGCCGGAGTCACTTCGATCAGTTTTTTCAGCAGTTTCGAGCGCACATCGTTGTACAGGATGTTAGGGCAGGTAATCAGCGTTTCCGCCTGTTGTTTGATGGCTTCGACCAGTTTCGGATGTGAATGGCCGAGCGAGGCAACCCCGATACCGCCAACGCAATCGATATATTCCTGTCCCGATTCATCGAAAAGGCTGGCACCGCTGCCGCGAACGGCAACCAGGTCCCGTTTCGCCTGCAGTGCGACGCCGTATTCGTGCTCAATTGCCTGGTAGTCAGTCATGAATATGTGTTCCCGCGCCGTCGAGCGCCTCTATTACCGGGTTTTCGCCACGACCGTCGGCGATAATAACCCGCGTATTATCACGCTGACAAAGTCTTGTCAGTGCCAGTAATTTACGTTTGATACGTCCTTCAACAGCCGCTTCGCGGTCCGCTAGCTGACCACGGGTCATATGCCTGACCAGCGATGAATCGTCGTCGGGGTCGTCCAGAAAACCGGGGGCTTCGATCAGATGAAGCACACAATCGACTTCGAGTGCTGCGGCAACCTGTACCACGATATCGTCATTCTCCGAATTGATGGCGAAGCCGTTTTCATCAACGATGGGAATTGTCAGAACCGGGCAATAACCCCGCTCGAGCAGTAGTGATAGCAAATCGGAGTTAATGCTGCGTGGCTTGCCGGACAAGTCTCGCTTGATCATGATTTTTCCATTTTCGCGAACCCGGATGCCCTTGTTACGTTCCCCCTGCACCAGGCGTCCGTCGAGACCGGTCAGGCCGACGGCGTTGATTCCATTTCGCTGGCACAGCTCGACGATTTGTTTGTTACGTAAACCTGAATAGCTCATCATGATGACATCGAGTGCATCCTGATCCGAAAAAACGCTGCTGTAACCGGAAACCGATGTCAGCACGGTTTTTTCCATGCCCAGACGTTGCGCCAGATGATCGCGCAGCACATTTGCGCCATGAACTATCATGCAGGGTTGGTCGAGTCCGGCCAGATCGGTGATTACCGCTTCCAGGTTGATGGCTTCGCCGCCGCCTATTTTCACCAGTATCATAATGCTATCGTCGTGTTGTTGTCGATTTTGGTCCAGTCATTTTCACCGACGAAGGGGCGCGAGCATACCAGATGGGTTCCACTGTCACGCTTCTGGTACATTTGAAAGTATTCTGGGTCTTCGCTGTAACTGGTCGATAAACAGTTGTTATCACCGTCGCTTAGAATGATATTCATTGCGCGCACATAAGCGCTGCGCTTTTTAATGATTGCTACCGCTTTCTTCATCGCCGCCAACTTGTCGCCCTTATCAAACCGACGGATATAGTTGTAAATTTTCTCGGCGCCGATGCGACCTTCGGACTGGATACGTACACCGCGCAATTCACCATTAAAAATGAACATCGATTCACCGTCGCTAAACGGCATATTGTTTTCAACCACGATGCCTTCATCGCGAAAAGCGCTGCGCGCGTGTACCATCAGCAAGTTGCTGTTACCAAATTTGCTTAAATTGTCTTCCCAGATCGGAAGAATATTGTGGTATTGCCGCCAGCGGTCATTCTCCTGCCATGAGCAGCCCCATCCATGACCCTGAAATTCCTGGCTGTTTTTTGACAATTCGGCGAATGCCACCAGCATGACTGGCATCGCAAACGGATTTTCAGCACGGATATAGAGAATTC
>QIJI01000432.1 GCA_003231795.1 Gammaproteobacteria bacterium | reverse complement strand
CAGACAGGTCGGCGGGTGATGGTAAAGTCCGGTGCAGCCGGAGTATACGCTGCCGCATTACCTGAAAAAGGACTCGGTATTGCCCTCAAAATTGACGATGGTACAGGTGAAGCTGCTCAGGTTGCTATTCTAGCTATTTTGAAACACCTGGGCGCACTGCATGTCGACGAAATCGAAACCCTTTCTGAACGTTGCCGGATGCCCATCGCCAACACTCGAAACATAATAACCGGATACCGCGAACCCGCAGACATCTGGCAGTAACAACACCGATAACAATCACGCGGCGAGGTAAATCACACATGGGCATCTCTAAAAATAGCGATTTTTCCGTGAGTGCAAGGAAGCACCGCGCGGAGAACCGCAGTGTACACGGAGTACATGAGGATTCGAGCACGGAGCTGACGCGGCAATCGCGGGAAAAGCGCATTTTTAGAGATGCCCATACATATTTATCAGTTTCTGAGTGAACTATTTACCCTGATTCCGCCCCGGCTGCGGCGTCAATTCAGGTAAAATTACCCTCCGTAACACCAGGGTAGTTCCAATGAACAAAACGACATCGATTTCGCAAAGCAGTCATTCCACTAAACTGTTTTCGTTTTTGGCGCGTACCAAAGGAAGCCTGCTCAACAAACTGCTACCCCGCTGGACCCATAAAAAGATCGACCATCTGCTGCTGATCCCGAAAGCGACGGATAACCGCACCACCCGCCTGCCGCGCGATTTCACTCAATTTGAGATGAGCACCCGTGATGGTACGGTTCAAGCCTATCAGACCGGCAAAGGTCCAACGGTGGTGTTTGTGCACGGCTGGGGCGGTGGCGCTCACCTGTTTTTCCCGTTGATGCGCGGGCTCGCACAATGCGGATTCAGATCTGTTGCCTTCGATCACCTCGGACATGGGGGCAGCGACAGCAAACCCGCGACGCTGCAACAATCGATATCGACAACCAACTTTATGCTGGAGCATACGCGCAAGGAGCCTGGCGAAAGCCTTTGCGCGGTGGTCGGTCATTCAACCGGGTGTATCGCAATTTCCAGTGCCCGTCAGGCGCTGATTAAGGACCTGCCGTTGTTTTTGATATCGCCGATCTTTAATTACAAACTGTATTTTCTGAAGAAGCTGATCAAGCTGGACTTGCACCCGGAGTTGCTGAAGCAATACGCCAACCGCTTCTCCAAAACCTATCAGCGTGAGTACCGCAAACTGGAACTGGCCAGAAACCTCGAAAAGTACAGTGATATCAGCGTGATCGCCCATGACGAATCTGATAGCGATAGTGCGATTGGTGACTCGGTCAGATTCTGTGCCAAGTATCCACTGACCAAACTGCTGGTGACCCGGCAATGCGATCATCTGCGCATTATCAATTCGGAATCGGTGTGGCAGGAATTAAAATCGCATCTGAATTACGACGATACCAGCATCAATTTTACCGCCGAAGTCATCTACAAGTAACAAAACCCGGAAAAATTAAACCAACGCTGTTAGTAGGATCGTTCCGCGCGATGGCTTACACTGGTACTTTGACCAGATAAAAATAATCGCAGGGGGAGCTCATGGCCAAGACAGCAGAATACCTTCAACGTTTTTTGAATGGCGTTGAAAAGCGTAATCCCGGGGAACAGGAATTTTTGCAGGCGGTGTCGGAAGTTGCCGCTACCATATTTCCCTATATCGCCGACAAACCGATTTATCACAAAATGCAGATTCTGGAACGCATGGCAGAACCGGATCGAGTCATTATGTTCCGCGTTCCCTGGACCGACGACAAAGGTAATATCCGTAACCAGCGCGGCTACCGGGTGCAATTCAATAATTCAATCGGCCCCTATAAAGGCGGGCTTCGCTTTCATCCATCGGTCAATCTCAGCGTACTTAAATTTCTCGGCTTCGAACAGACGTTCAAGAACAGCCTGACCGGCCTGCCCATGGGTGGCGGTAAAGGGGGCTCGGATTTTAATCCCAAGGGAAAAAGTGATAACGAAGTCATGCGCTTCTGCCAGTCTTTCATGACCGAGTTGTATCGCCATATTGGGGAAGATACCGATGTGCCAGCGGGCGATATCGGGGTCGGAGCGCGCGAAATCGGATTTCTGTTCGGACAGTACAAACGCATTGAAAACCGATTCGTTGGCGTACTCACCGGAAAAGGCATGGAATTCGGTGGCAGCAAAATCCGCACCGAAGCCACCGGTTATGGCACGGTCTATTTCATGCAGAATATGCTTGAACATGTCGGTAACAGTTTCGAAGGCAAGACGGTCTGTATTTCGGGCTCGGGCAATGTTGCTACTTACGCGGTGGAAAAGGTCAATCATCTGGGCGGTAAAGCCGTGACTTTGTCGGATTCATCCGGTTTTATTCACGATCCGGATGGTATCGATGCCGAAAAACTGGAGTATGTCATCGACTTGAAGCAGGTGCGACGCGGACGAATCGCGGAATATGCCGATCAGTACGCTTCGGCCAGCTTTCACCAGGGACGCCCCTGGGATGTGACCTGCGATATTGCGCTGCCATGTGCGACGCAAAATGAAATCAATCTGGATGAGGCAAACACACTGCTCAAGAACGGTTGCATGGGGGTCTCGGAAGGCGCCAACATGCCGACCGAACTGGCCGCAATCCATGCCTTTCAGGAAGCCAGAATTCTGTACGCACCGAGTAAAGCCGCCAACGCGGGGGGAGTCGCTGTATCAGGTCTCGAAATGAGCCAAAACAGTGCGCGCATCGCGTGGAGCGAAGACGAACTGGAAAAATTATTGAAAGATACGATGCTCACGATTCACAACAGTTGCGTCGAGTACGGTGACCGTGGAGACCATATCGATTACCTCGCCGGCGCCAATATTGCGGGTTTTGTCAAAGTGGC
>QIJI01000349.1 GCA_003231795.1 Gammaproteobacteria bacterium | reverse complement strand
CCATGAAAATGAAACTCAATCCTGACGGCACAATGATGGTCGATGCGGACGGTAATATGGTAATGGAACCTGCTGATGCGCCCGCCATGAAGATGGAAGGTGATGGCGCGATGGAAATAGCCAAAGAGCATGGAGCACAGGACGGATTAAAAATTTCCGAAGAAGGTGCATTCGACCGTGAAATCAAACTAACCATGAAAGAGTGGACTTTTTCCAACTTGAAAATAGATGTGAAAAGCGGCGAAAAAATTCGCTTCAGCATCAATAATGGCGGCAATATCCCCCATGAATTCATGTTCATGACAATGCCTGCCATGATGGCCGTAAACTATCGTGTCAGGCGGGCAGACTGGAGTTTGCTTGAACACGAAGCGATTTATGAAAAATCGCTTGTTCTGCCGGGCGGTTCTTTCTCGTTCGTTGCAGAAATCAAGGAAGATGGCGCCTGGATGTTTATGTGCATGCTGCCCTATCACATGCAAATGGGTATGATGGGCCAGATGGCGACGCCAGGCAGGGCCATGGATATGAACATGCAAATGTAATACAGATCAATGGGAAAAAAAAGGGGACAGATTTATTTTCTATCTATCGATTTTTGCCAAACCGACCTTGTCCGACGCCTGCCCCTTAACATAAGCGGACCCTGTGAGTTATAACTGAATCTGGTGTCTGATGTTTGGCGATTGAATAATGCGGCGTATTGATAGGCATGAGTTTTCTAGACACTTTCCTGGTTCTTACAATATCGCTGTTCACAAACCGTTGGCCGGACATGATCATCATTGTTGCCGATTAATAACAATTTTGATGCTCTAAAAGCTTGATCGATCGCGCTTCGCCAGCGTATTCTATACGACCCTTTTTTAGCGGAATAACCAAAAATCATGCCAGGCAATCTCACACTGGATTCCCTCAGGGAAAAAGTCGCCGCCGGACAAATCGATACGGTCCTGACCGTCATCCCCGACATGCAGGGACGTTTGATGGGGAAACGATTCCACGCCGACTTTTTTCTCGAAAGCGCTTGGGAAGAAACCCATTGCTGTAACTACCTGATCGCGACCGATCTCGAAATGGTCACCGTTGACGGTTATTCTTCGACCAGTTGGTCGGCCGGCTATGGCGATTACATCATGAAACCTGAAATGTCGACATTGCGCCTGTTACCCTGGCTTGAAGGCACCGCGATGGTGACCTGTGATCTGCTCGATCACCACACCCACGCATTGGTGCCGCACGCACCGCGCTCGGTGTTGAAACAGCAGATTAGCCGGCTTCAATCGATGGGATTGACTTCAGCTGTTGCCACCGAACTCGAATTTTTCGTATTTCGCGACAGCTTTGAAGAACTGCGCGATAAGGGCTACCGGGAAATGACTCCGATCAGCCCCTATAACGAGGATTACCATATCTTCCAGACCACCAAGGAGGAAGGCTTGATGCGCAGTATTCGCAACGGGCTAAATGGTGCCGGAGTGCGCGTCGAAAATACCAAGGGTGAGGCCGATCCCGGTCAGGCTGAAATAAACGTCTGTTACAGCGATGCACTCGAAATGGCTGACAATCATTGCCTGGTTAAAAACGCAGTCAAGGAAATCGCTTTTATCAACAATCGAGCAGTCACGTTCCTTGCTAAATGGAGCCATGATGCCGCTGGCTCGTCGAGTCATATTCATCAATCGCTGGTATCCACCAGTGGTGATCCGGTATTTTACGATCCCGATGCTGAGTACGGCATGTCCGATCTTATGCGCCACTACGTCGCCGGATTACTGAAACACGCGAGTGAAAACACCTATTTCCTGGCGCCTTACGTTAATTCCTATAAACGGTTCATCGCGGGTACCTTCGCACCCACCAAGGCTATCTGGGCACTTGACAATCGTACCGCCGGATATCGCGTGGTCGGCGATGGTAGCCGCAACGTACGTGTCGAATGCCGTGTCGGTGGCAGCGACCTGAACCCCTATCTCGCCATCGCAGCCCAGATTGCTGCTGGTATCGCGGGCATCGAAGATAAACTCGAACTGGAAAAAGAATTCAAGGGAGATGCCTACCAGGCACGCAAGGCACGTGAAATTCCCGGCACTCTGGGACAGGCGGCACAAGCATTGAAAAAGTCTGTCATGTTACGCGATGCCATGGGTTCGGACGTCATCGACCATTACGTCCGCTGTGCCGAATGGGAGCTTGAAGATTTTCATAGCAAGGTTACCGATTACGAAATCAACCGCGGCTTCGAAAGAGCCTGAATCGATAGAGAGAACACAATGTCACTCACTGGAAACTGGTCTTACCCTACTTCAATCCGATTTGGTGCCGGGCGTATCAGCGAAATAGCCGATGCCTGCGAGGTCGCTGGAATCAAGCGTCCGTTACTGGTCACAGACCGCGGTCTGGCAAACTTGCCGATCACACAAAATACATTATCCCTGCTCGATGCCGCTGGCCTCGGTAAGTCATTGTTTGCAGATGTCGACCCGAATCCAAACGAGCACAATCTGGCTGCGGGCATTGAAGCCTACAATGAGGGCGGACATGACGGCGTTATTGCCTTTGGTGGAGGATCCGGGCTCGACCTTGGCAAAGTGGTGGCTTTCATGTGTGGGCAGACCCGCCCGGTTTGGGATTACGAAGATGTTGGTGACTGGTGGACCCGGGCAGATGCCGGCAAAATTGCACCGATCATCGCGGTTCCGACTACCGCAGGGACCGGCTCCGAAGTCGGCCGAGCTGGCGTATTGTCAAATTCTGAGACCCACGAAAAGAAAATCATTTTTCATCCGAAATTACTCGCCGCAGTGGTCATCTGCGACCCCGAGCTCACGGTCGGTATGCCTTCGATGATTACCGCCGGAACCGGAATGGATGCTTTTGCTCATTGTCTCGAAGCCTATTGCTCA
>QIJI01000125.1 GCA_003231795.1 Gammaproteobacteria bacterium | reverse complement strand
GATACGGTGCAATGCGATCCTTTGGGATCTGAATCGGTGTGGTACCAGGGTAGCCCGGTTGGTCAAATCTCGTCGGGTGGATACGGATACGATCAGGAAAAGTATCTTGCCTACGCGTATATAAAGCCTGAATTAAACAAGGTCGGTAACGAGTTTGAGGTTCTGGTTATGGGCGAACCCAGGCGCGCGGTAATCGTTGAGCAATGTGTGTATGATCCTCAGAATCTGATGCCGCGCAGCGAAAACTAGCTGGGTGAACGTCATTCCCGCGTAAGCGGGGATCTTATATCGTCGTCATTACAAGATCCCCGCCTACGCGAGGATGACGGTAAATATGCTATTTACCGAGGAGAAAAAATGGACAACGATTTATTTGAAAAAGGTCTGGCCAAGCGCAAAGCAACGCTGGGTGCGGAATATGTAGAGAATAATCTGGCCGCCGCGGACGATTTTTCGCGTCCGTTCCAGGAAGCGATGACCGCCTGGTGCTGGGGCTTTGGTTGGGGTGATGAAGTCATCGAACCGAAAACCCGATCGATGATGAACCTGGCGATGATCGGCGCGCTCGGCAAGATGCACGAATGGGAGATACACTGTCGCGGTGCCATTAACAATGGAGTTAGTAAGGAAGAAATTCGCGCTATCATCCATGTGGTTGGAATTTATTGTGGCGTGCCTCAGTCGCTGGAATGTTTCCGCGTAGCGCGTAAAGTGCTCGAGGAAGATGGGCAGTTATAGTGGGTTAGCTGATCCGGTTTGAACGGAGACTGGAATATCGGGTTAGTTAATTAGCTGTCGTTGTTTGTTCGCCGGATTTTGTGCTATTTTGAGATCATTAACAATATCTAGGGGAGTACCATGTATAAAAATGAGGCCTTACATACTCTTAAATTGATTTCTTTTTGCAGCTTGCTTTTCGTATCCATGCCAGGTCTGTCCCAGGTATCCATTATTCTAGGTGCTCCAAATGTCGAGATCGGTGGCGATATGGATGGGGAAAGTTTTGTCAGCGGTGGAGGGTCGTCTGAAATTCTGCCGGATCAGGACAAAGGCAGTGGTAGCAAAATTGGAATAGGTGCCTTCTCGGATAAAGGATCCTTTGAATTTACCATTGTGCGATCCGATCACGATGGCGAGTGGTTAGGTATTCCTACCGAATCCGAATTCGAATCATTCAATTTCGATGCAAAATTTGTAGTTGCTGGTGACGAAAAACTGAAAGGGCTGTTGATGGTCGGCCTGGGTTTTATGTCCGTGAAGATTAAAGACGGCTCAACCGATGGCTTCAGGCTGGAAGACGCCGAATTTAATGGACTTGACTTTCGTTTTGGTGGTGGCGCCCGGTATCGAGTTTCAGATAATATCGCTCTCGAAGCCAATGCCGTTTATCGGTATGGAACCTATAACTCGGTGGACGGTATTGTTTCAGGTGATATTAGCGATAGTCTCGATGGCGATGGCCTTACCACCAGTATCGAATTGATATACATCTTTGGTCCCTAGTCGATATTTCGATCACTCCAGTTTGGCAATACCGGCTTCGACAATATCTTGCCCGGCCCATTAGGTAATCTGCTTGACTTAAACATAGGTTTAACTTTTATACTGGCGTGAATTTCGGGCATGCCAGATAACTCTATGAATAGTGAAACCGCTGCGGTCTCGTGGCATGAACTGGTTAACAGGAACTACCTCCCCAGGCTGGCCACGTTATGCATGGCCCTGTGGCTGCATGCCAGCAACTCGATGATGACGGCGACTACCATGCCGAGTGCGGTAGATGAAATTGGTGGTCTGAACCTGATTAGCTGGACCTTTGCGCTTTATCTGGCCGGGTCTATTACCGCTGCGGCTTCGATGAGCATCGTCGTCGGGCGCATGGGATTACGCAATGCGATGATACGCGCTGCCCTGGTTTATTCTTTTGGTTGCGTGGTAGTCGCGTTGGCGCCGTCGATGCCGGTTTTATTGGTTGGCCGGGTTTTTCAGGGCCTCGGAGGCGGGGGACTGATTGCGCTGGTCTACGTTTCGCAGGACCGCTTCTTTCCCAATCGACTGGTTCCCAGGGTGGTCGCTCTGCTATCGATGGTATGGATGCTGGCAGCCTTCAGCGGGCCGGCAATCGGCGGCGCCTTTGCTACCTGGGGTGTATGGCGTATGGCATTCTGGGCCTTTGCGATTCAGGGAGTCTTGTTGGTGCCGGCGATTCACTACTTGTTAAAGGATGGTGAACGTGAGCCAAAATCGACAACCGATAGAATCCCGATTTTTCGTATCCTGCTCCTGTGTAGCGCGATCTTGCTGTTTTCAATGTCCGGAGCCTATTTTCACATCTGGGGTTCACCGCTGATGATAATCGCAGGATCAATTGTACTGATTTATTTTGTCGGTCGCGATCGATGTGCCGTACGGGATCGAATTATGCCGCTGGAAGCCACCCGCTTTAGTCATCCGATAGCCAATGGCCTCGCCATGACGTTTTTACTCTGTCTGTGCATCATGTCTTTCCTGGTTTACGGGCCGTTTCTGTTAATCGAACTTTACGGTATGAGCCCTTTGCAAGCCGGTTTTATCGTGTTGATCGAATCCCTGGCCTGGGGCAGTGCCGCGATTTTGATGTCGAGCACTCGCGCCAAAAAGGAGCCGCGATTGATCCGATTTGGTAGCGTCCTGGTCATTGTCGGCCTGGTGGCTATCGGTCTGAGTTTATCGAATGATTATCTGGCGGGAGTGGTAGGCGCAATTATCATTCTCAATGGCGGTATGGGCATGATGTGGGGATATATTATTAAACGAGTGGTTGGAGCGGCCCCAGCCGGCGAGAAAGACCGGACTGCGTCGTTACTACCGATTACCCAACAATCGGGTTTTGCGCTGGGTGCAGCGCTCAGCGGGCTGATCGCAAACAGTCTCGGTCTGG
>QIJI01000406.1 GCA_003231795.1 Gammaproteobacteria bacterium | reverse complement strand
CGCGCAAATACTTGCGCTCCTGATAATTTCTGTCATTCTTGTCACTACCTTTGTGGTAATGAGTAGTGGTGACCCGGAATTTGATTATCCGCGACCCTCTGACGTAGTCAACGACATTACCGGGCTGAATCCGATTCATGTCGGGGCCGTTATTACGCCTTCGAGTGTCGCAGAAATTATTACCGCGATTAAAACCAGCAACGGCCCGATTTCAATTGGCGGTGGCCGGTTTAGCCAGGGAGGTCAGGTCGCCTACCCGGAGAGCCTGCATATTGATATGCGCGAATTTGATCAGGTTATTTCGCTCGACAAGAAGGCTCGGCTCGTCACAGTTCAGCCAGGGATAACATGGCGCAAGCTGCAGGAAAATATTGATCCGCATGACCTGTCTGTCAAAATCATGCAGACCTATGCGGATTTTACAGTAGGCGGGTCTCTCAGTGTCAATGTGCATGGTCGCTATATTGGAAACGGACCGCTCGTATTGTCTGTTGATTCTATCCGCATCGTGCTGGCTGACGGTTCGCTTGTCAAAGCGAGCCCTGCCGAAAACAGTGAATTATTTTTCGGCGCCATCGGTGGTTACGGGGGCATAGGAGTTATTGTCGAGGCGACACTGCAACTTGAAGATAATGTGAAAATCGAGAGGCGTGTTGAGAAAATGTCCGTCGATGAATACCAGCAGTATTTTACGAGTAATATTCGTGACAACCCGGACATTGTTTTTCACAATGCCGATCTTTATCCGCCGGCTTACGAAAATATACGAGATGTAAGTTGGTATAAAACCGATAAAGAGATCACGATTGAGGATCGGCTGATCCCTGCTGATCTGGATTACTGGTGGCAACCCGCCATCGCGCGGTTCATCGCTGCATATGATGTTGGCAAGTGGATGCGCGAATATATTTTCGAGCCCATCTACTACCTGGAAAATCGTATCGCGTGGCGTAATTGGGAAGCGAGCTACGACGTGCGCGAGCTTGAGCCGCCCGATCGAAAAAAATTCACCTATGTACTCCGTGAATACTTCGTTCCAGTGAAAAACTTCGACAGCTTCGTGCCACGCATGACCGAGATATTTCGGCGTAACGAAGCCAATATCATCAATGTTTCCGTACGTCACGCACTCCCTGATTCCGGCACGCTGCTGGCCTGGGCTGAAAAAGAAGTCTTTGCATTCGTTGTGTATTATCGCCAGGGCACTGATGAAGCCGCCATAAAAAAGGTCAGAGCCTGGAGTGTAGAGATGATCGATGCGGTCATCGAAGTCGGCGGTACCTGGTATTTGCCTTATCAAATTTTTGCGAGCCCGGAGCAGTTCCTGGCGGGGTATCCCCGATCACCGGAGTATTTTGCCCTCAAGAAGCGAGTCGATCCCGAGAATCGGTTCCGCAATCAGCTCTGGCAGCAACATTATCCGGCCAACCGGGAGTTGCTGGATGCCCATCGGTCCAGGCTTGAAAACTATTATCGGTCTGAAGAACAGACTTTGCTGACAATTCCTGAGTGGTATCTGGTTTTTAATCCCAAAGAGTATGCCGACTACCTGCAGGCCGGGAAGAGTCCAAGCGATTTTCCGTTTTTTGCCAGTATCGATGAATACTGGTCTCTTTATGATCGCGTAACCGTGATCGCCGATGCGAATACTTATCCGCACAATGATCAATATCTGACCATGCTGTGGGTGATAGGAATAAGCACAAGTTTAGAGTATGTCGTCAAGGGTGCGTATGAAACAACAATAGGCAGATTCACACGCTGGACTGCCGGAGGCGAGGATACAGCTGAAGATCTGCTTATGCAGCGCGCCTTTCGTGCATACAGCGATTTAATTTTCGATGAGGCCTGGTACGAATTCGATTTTTCCGGTTGGGTAGACGCCATTTGGTCGGAGACAGATCTGTTCGGTCGGCATTTTTTGCGCAAGCTTGAGCGAAAATTATTTTTTACGGTCGAATTCTCTGTAAAGAGCCTGTATGCAAAATTGATCAAGATGGCTGCGGAATCAACTTATGGTGAAACCGATAAACGGATTTATCTCACCGCGATTTATCCAGGGTCAGTTGTCTCCATCGATAGTGTTGGGGATGTTGATTCGAACATCAGAACGGAAAGAAACCTGCCTGAATCAGTTGAAATAGTGGCAAGCGACGGGAATCAGCACTTGCTGGCTGTGCCCCGGTGGGGTGAATTTACGCATACCGTGTCGCGTCTTGCCGATGCCGGCTACCAGTTTCGCGATATATCGGGCAACCAGCGGATTGCTGTTTCGCTCGTGTTGGGCCAGGGAGAATCGATGGACAGTTTACCGGCTACACTATTATTCACTTCAAGAATTGTCTCCGACGATAGTCTTCAGCGTGTCATCTTGCTGGTAAAAGTGAACGATCTTGCTAAGCTGTTGACCGCGATTGACGGAAAACATCAACTCGAGCACATTTACGATTATTGACACGATCAGGCTTGCCTTTCCTCGGATACTCGCCCTTTGACGGCACCAGCACCCTTGCGGTATGGCACGCAACATCCGGGTGCGGGGATGGCGGATGTACACGGTTTATCTTCAGAGCAACCGATGGCGCGCCAAATCCAATGTGACAGGTGTCGTGAACAGTAAATTTGATGTCCTTAGGTACCAGCAAGTTTCACCGCAATGCTGATCTGCGGTAATAGTTAGAATGGCTCTCATTCCCGCCTGCGACCAGAGGTCGTAAAGGACAACGAACACGCGGCAAGACCGACTTCAAGCTGCGTCAGTACTATATTTAAAGAATACAAACTGTTTGCCAGGCATCCGGCACCTTATTGGAGCCCATCGTGCATAAATTGAAGCTTGTTCTCATTGCGTCACTGGTCACATTACTTACTGCCTGTGGTGGTGGCGGTGGTGGCGGTGGTGGCGGGAATCAGGCGCCGGTGGCCAATG
>QIJI01000304.1 GCA_003231795.1 Gammaproteobacteria bacterium | reverse complement strand
CTCAAAATGCTCATTTACACCGTGTAAACTGCGCTTTTTCGCAAATTTTTGCCTTGCCCTGCACACACCTGAGCCATTTTCAACAGCCTGCCAGGATTCGCTAGTTGTCGCTACCGGTTCGTGACAACGTTCTGTTGAAATTTACGAGATTTAACTTTTGATCATCGAATCAACCACTGCGGTCCAGCCACGAGCGATGTTATCGTGATTATAGCCGCCTCCGCCCATTGCAAGCATGCGGCCGCTACAAAATTCATCAGCGATGATACAAAGCCGTTGTGCTGCATAGGCGTGGGAGGCTGGGCTGAATTCCAAATTGGTAATCGGATCGCCCGCGATACTGTCGGCGCCGCACTGGAGCAAGACAAACTCTGGCTCGTGACTACGTAAATAGCTTTCGATTTGGGGCCAGACTTCCTGAAATACTGCATCGTTTGAATAGGGTGGTACGGGGATGTTGAGCTTGGTCCCCCGGGCAGCGCCGGCACCGGTCTCCTGAGCGAACCCGGTTCCTGGGTAAAGGGTACGACCATCCTGATGAATATCTGCGAAAATGAGGTCTGGATCATCTTCAAAGCTGTAAAAAACACCATCTCCGTGGTGCGCATCAATATCGATATAGGCGACGCGTTTGATGCCGTATTGATGGCGTAGATATTCAATTGCGATTCCACAGTCGTTAAAAACGCAAAATCCCGCCGCGACGTGGCGGCGCGCGTGATGCAAACCTGCAATCGGTGAAAATGCGCGCCGATACTGACCCGTCATAATGCGATCGATTGCGTCGATGACCGAGCCGGCGACATAAGAGGCGGCTTCAAACATTCCGACAAACGATGGTGTGTCACCGGAGTCCAGGTATCCGTGGCCCTTGACCGAATAGTCACGTACTTTTTCGATGTAGTCGCTGGTGTGGAATAACTCGATGCATTCGCTCGCGGCTGCAACGGGCGCCCGGATTGCAAGCTGCTTGTCCAGACCCCGCTTGATCAGTTCGGCCTGAAAAACATCGTGCCGCTGCGGGCCAAAAGGATGACCGTCCTTGAAACCGTAGTCGGCAAGTTCCTGGCCGAGGTATATGCAAATATCATTAGATGGCATGCTGCTGCTCGGTGAGGGTTAAAAACTCAATCAGCTCGAAACGCCATATCGCGCTGCATTGCTCTACTCCGGAGCGCTGCACATCCATGTGCATATCGCTACGAAAGCTGGTGAGAATCACAGGCTAAGCGTCTCTGGCTAGCTGCCGCTTCAACAGTTTACAGGCCTGTTGCCAGGGCTCAAATGCCTGTTCCTGGCGCAGCAAATCCAGCCCCATTTTTGAAAAGGTTCCTTCGGTTGCAATATTGCTCGCGATTTGACCCGGCGATTGCTCCGTTTTCAAGAGCGCGAGCTCGGCGGCGCCCATGGCCATACCCATGACCAGTTTTGCCGCGAGCTCTGGCGGTAGCGAAGGTCCTCTGGTCGCCTGAATCAATTCTTCATAAAGCGCGAAAAACCAGGAATATACACAGGCCAGCACACTACCTTGTTCGAACACCGATTCATTGTCGACAACAATCGATTGGCCGCAATTATCGAACAGCGCTTCAACAAACGGGTTGGCCGGGTAAACCAGGGTCGGACTGGCACTGGCTTCGGCGCTACTGACCGGCATTGCACGAACGATATCGATCTGCGCGTCTACTGCACTGCGCAGGGTTTCAATCTCGACGCCGGCGATGACGCTGATTAAAACCTGCTGCGCTTTAAACTCAAGAGCAGACAGAGTTTCAATGCAATCTGCGGGACGTGTTGCGATGAAAACATAGTCGCAATTGGATACCACTGACTGATTATCGACTTGCACCTGGCAGTCATAATTTTGTTTCAGATACTCCGCCTTTTCCTGGTTGCGAGGGCTTAGCAGAATTTTGCCCCGGTAGCCGCCACGACGAATACCCCGAATGGTGTACAGCGCCAGTTCGCCGACACCGATAAAACCGATTGTTGCCATAGTGAATTAGCCTGTCGTGTCCTGTGGTTGAAGTTATTACGTCTGTATAGCTGATTTCGGGTACAGTTAGCAATACTGATTCATGTTACCTTTGTGTTCGAGATGAAGCATCAAACTCTACAGATAACGACCGATCCCATCGGAGAAGGGCAGGAACGCATTTGTTACGTGCATCCAGATGACCCGAATAAACTGGTCAAAGTCCAGAAGGGGGAGAGTGACAAGCAGACTCGTCGCGAGATGAAGTTGTATCGTCGATTGATGCGCCGTAAAAGCACCAATTTCAGCCAGTTGCCCCGCTTTTACGGCAAAGTTCAGACTAATCTGGGGCGGGGCTTTGTTACTGACCTGGTCAGGGACTTTGATGGCGGCATTTCTAATCCGCTTTACTGGTTTTTTAAACGCGGTATTCCGGTTTCCGAGTTTTATGCCTACCTCGAGGATTTGAAGCAGTATTTACTGGCGAATCAGATTGTTATCAGTGCCGATATAGGCCGTACCAACGTGTTGTTTCAAAAGCTGTCGTCACAAAGGGCACAGCTTGTTGTAATCGATGGTCTCGGTAATCACAGTGCGATCAACTGGTTCGACGGACTGCGCATGGTGTCTTCGAGCAAAATCAATCGGCGCTGGGATCGGTTTTACAAACGTTTGCTGGTTTATTCAGATGAAATGTTGAACGATTTCGGTGAGCAACCTGAAACGCTTGAACCTGGCTATCGTCGCAGTTGAAGACCGGTCAGGAGTTTGGGCTAGTTTTCGCTCGCTGACTGGCATTCGAGACAAAGTTCCGCTCCCGGTTGTGCCTGTAATCGATCAAACATAACGGGCTCAGCACAAGCAAGGCAAAAACCGTATTCTTCCGCTTCAATTCGATGCAACGCCAGTTCCACCTGTTTTAGCTGTTGTGACGCCTGTTCATGACCGGCAATC
>QIJI01000062.1 GCA_003231795.1 Gammaproteobacteria bacterium | reverse complement strand
GTTTGACCAATATCGCGCATTGAAACGCCCATTGATTCAGCGCGTTCGCGATCAATCGTCACCCGAATTTCCGGTCGGCTGAAATTAAAATCGCTTTTAATAAAGATAAACTTTCCGCTCTCGCGCGCTTTTTGCAGTACTTGCTGAACCACCCCGTAGAGCTGATCGTAGCTCTGTTGGGTTTTTAGAATAAATTCCACCGGGGTATTACCGCTGGATCCCGGGAGTGAGGGTGGGTTAAAGGCGAAGCTTTGCAGTCCCGGTTGCTGATTCAGGGAATTCTGCATCTGCGGAATCATTTGCATCGCTGTCAAACTTCGTTGTTCCCAGGGTTTTAACAGCATGCCTGCAAACGAAACTGTTGGGCCACCAAAACCGTTGGCCATGAAAGAGGATTGATACTCGTCTTCGTACTCGCGAAAGATATCAATGTATGGCGCCGTGTACTTGTTCAGATAGTCGATGCTGCTATGGTCAGGTGCCTGTGAAAAGACAAATATGACACCCTGGTCTTCCTCTGGTGCGAGCTCGTTTTGAATCATCGGAAACATAGCAACCAGCATGGCGATGACACCGAGCATAAATACGATTGTTACCGAACGGGTTCGAAATGAACTGATAAGCATATTTTCGTAACCAATTTTCATTCGATCAAACAAGGCGGATACGAATTTTGCATAAGCGTTGTTGGCAACGGTCGGTTTTAATACCCGCGAACACATCATCGGAGACAGCGTCAGCGCAACGATGGTGGATATGATGATGGTGCCAACCAGGGTGAAAGCAAATTCCTTGAACAATACACCGGTTAAACCCCCAAGCAGTCCGATTGGAGCATACACAACGCACAGCACGATAGTGGTCGCAATGACCGGCTTGGCAATTTCCCGAGCGCCTTGCAAAGCCGCCTGAAACGGGCGTAATCCTTCGCCAATATGTCGGTAAATGTTTTCGACCACCAGGATGGCATCATCCACCAGCAAACCGATCGCCATAACCATCGCCAGCAGGGTCAGCAGATTGATCGAATAACCCAGTATCTGCATGTAAAACAGGACTCCAACGATCGAAAGCGGAATGGCTACCAGAGGAATAAGGGTTGAGCGAAAGGACCCCAGAAACAGGAATATGATGACCATAACGATCAGTGCGGCTTGCGCCAGTGTTAGTATTACTTCATTAATCGATGCCTGGATAAATTCTGTCGAGTCATAGGCAACCGCGACGTTAAGCCCTGGCGGGAAGGATTTTTCTATCTTTTGAAGTTCGGCGGTGACCAGTTTTATCGTGGTCAGCGGATTTCCATCGGTGGTACCGTTAATGCCGATATAAATTGAAGGCACGTTGTCAAACATGATCAGTGAATCATAATTTTCAGCACCCAGTTCGATTTCAGCCACGTCTCCAAGCCGAACCTTGTTTGCGCCTTCTTCTCGAACAATGAAGCGTTTGAAAATTTCCGGATCGCTGGTATCCGTGATGGCATTTACATCGGTTTGTACCAGTTGTCCCCGGGTTTGGCCCGCTGCCGACTGATAGTTTTCGGCGCCTATGGCACTGATAATATCTGCCGCCGACACCTTGAGAGCCGCCATGCGAACCGGATCCATCCATACTCGCATTGAATAGGTCTTGCCACCCAGAATTTGAGCTTCGGCTACACCTTTAACCGTCGACAGAGCCGGTTGAATGGTTCGCAACAGATAGTCGGTTACTTCAATATCGGACAGGGTTTCGCTGTAAAACCCGTAGTAGGCCAGCGCAAAGCCTTCGGCTGACAGCTTGGCTATCACGGGATCTTCTGATTCCGCCGGTAATTCGCCTCGAATCGACGCGACTTTAGAATTGACTTCGGTTAATGCAGCATCGGCATCGACGCCGAGTTTCATATGAACTTCCACCACCGATACGCTGTTACTGCTGCTGGAACGAATAAAGTCAACGCCGGCGGTGCTCGAAACAACCTGCTGCACCGGAGTGCTGATAAAGCCCTGAATTAATTCGGCGCTGGCACCCGGATAGGCAGTGGTAATAGATATAACAGAGGTTTCCAGCTCAGGATACTGGCGCACCTGGGTGTCAAAAAAAGCCTGCGTGCCCAGCAGAATGATCATCGTGCTGATGACCAGTGACAATACCGGTCGTTTGATAAAGTAGTCAGTCAACATTCGCAGCTACTGATTGCCGGAATCGTATTCCGGAACATCTTCGACGATGGCAACGCGCAGGCTGGGGAACAACTTGAGCTGTCCAGAAGTTACCACCATATCACCGTCTTCGAGACCCTTGCTAACGCCGGCAATACCATCGGTACGATAGGCAACGCTAACCTGACGCGCTGCGAGTCGATACTCCGGTTCGTCACTTTCGCTGGAATTTTCCCCAGAGCTTTCCAATACATAAACAGCTTCACCGTAAATATTGTAAAAAATAGCGGTTTCGGGGACAGTCAAAACCGGGATTTGACGACGGGATTGCACCTCCATATCGGCAAACATTCCAGGTGCGAGCAAACGTTTACGATTGTCTACCACGGCGCGAATCTGGATATTACGAGTATTAATATCGAGTTCCGGGTTCCAGGTTTCTACTCGAGCTGAAAAAGTTTGATCCGGGTAGGATCGGACTTTGAAATCAATTGTCTGTTCGACCACCAGATCATTAAAGTTTCTTTCCGGCAAAGTAAAATCAAGATACAGCTGGTCGAGTGATAACAGCGTTACGATCTTCGAGCCCGGAGCGATGTACTCGCCAATATCGATCTGACGTATACCCAGCTTGCCCGAAAAAGGGGCATATATACGCTTTTTGGAGAGCGCCGCTTTAGCGACACTGATCTGTGCCTTGGAAATATCAACCTGTGATGCCTGGGTATCGATATCGTTTTTGGTCACAAACGACTGATCTTTCAGTTTTAGAAGTCGCTGGTACTGGCTG
>QIJI01000122.1 GCA_003231795.1 Gammaproteobacteria bacterium | reverse complement strand
CTGCGCTCGGCCAGTTTCCTGACCTCGGCTGCAACCACTGCAAATCCCTTGCCGTGTTCACCCGCACGCGCCGCTTCAATCGCCGCATTCAGGGCCAGCATATTGGTCTGGTAAGAGATGTCTTCGATAATCGTAATCTTCTCTGCAATATCCTTCATCGCCTGTACCGTTTCGAGCACCGATGAGCCTCCTTCCTTGGCCGACTTCGCTGATTCGGTCGCAATGCCGTCGGTAACCCGTGCATTTTCACTATTTTGATTAATCGAGGCGCCCATCTGCTCAACCGAGGCACTGGTCTCTTCGACACTGGCTGCCTGCTGGCTCGCACCCTGACTCAGCGATTCGGCGGTATCGCTGACCTGCTCGGAAGCCGATGCAATCGAATCGGAATTCGATTTGACATCGGTCATCACCGCGCTCAAGCGTTCTATGGTTTCGTTGACATCGTTCTTCAATTGCGCGAACAGCCCCTGGTAATCGGCCTCGATGGTTTCGGTCAAGTCACCTTTCGCCAGCGCTTGAATGACCCGCGAGATGTCGGTCAGACCGACTTCACTGGTTTCGAGAATTTCATTCACACCTTCGGCCAGATGCGCGAAAAAACCATCAGAATCCATCCTTGCCCTCCATCTCGATGCGCTGGCTAAAATCACCCGCAGCAGCGGCTGATACAATTTCCGAAATCTCGTTTTCTACTGCAACCTCGACGGTTTGATTCTGCCATTCGACCACGGTACCGAGACGCTCGCCACTATCGTCGAATACCGGGTTGGCAACTACCGTGAAGGTAAGCCCGCCTACTTCGATCTTGCCTTCATAAGTCGACTTCAATCCGCTCAGCAAAGAGCGTTGATGCGCGGGGTTTTTATGAAAGCTGTCAATGTTGGTACCCATCAGACTATCGGCATCGAACGAGGGCAACACCTGTTTCAAACTGGGCTCGACATCCTTCATCATATCCCTCACCGAGTTATTCATATAAATGATGTTCAGATCCGCATCGGCCATCATCACGTTCGAAGTCACATTATCGAGTGCACTTCTGATACGGCTGTTCTCGGCTGCCACCATGGCATCTTTCTCAGTCTGTGCTTCGCGCGCTTTGAGGGCGGCTACCTCGGCGGTGGTATCAGTGGCGAATTTAACGATTTTGAACGGGGCACCATTGGCATCCACTATCGGGTTGTAGGACGCCTGAATCCAGACTTCCTTGCCACCCTTGCCAAGACGCTTGTACTCGCCGGCCTGGAATTCACCGCGATTGAGATTTTCCCAGAATTGCTTGTATTCGGTGCTGTCTTTATACCCTGACTCAACAAACATGCTGTGGTGATTGCCAGTAATTTCATCCAGGGTATAACCAAGCGTATCGAGAAAATTATCGTTGGCGGTGATGATGCTACCATCCATATTGAATTCGATCACAGCCTGGGCTTTGCCAATAGCTTCCATCAGGCTGTCCGCCCTATGCTGAGACATTTTTAATTGCTCCAGTGCAGCCAGATTTTCTCGATCACTGGATTTCTTCCCCAATAAACGTTGAAAAATCGAGGGCTCGTTTTCTTTGATGTTACTAGTGTTCATTTGATTCACCTGAATTGAGATCGATGTTGCTTATATTAATAAATGGACTGCTTGGTCGTAAGTCTATGTAATAGTTAAGGTAATTCGTCGTAGCCCTGATCCGAAAAAAATTCGTTCTACGGGGCAGGTATCGTGAACCTTCTCCCCCAAAATCCAGCAATAAGTGATTTAGCCATATTAATAAGTACTTACCGAGTTATGGTTTTTAACCGCTCCTAATGTAATTGCCTGTCGTGCGCATTGTCGCGCCTGTTTTTGATCACACGTCCCACCAAAGCGGGTACATCAATAATCATCGCAACTTCGCCGCTACCGAGTATGGTGGCGCCACTGATACCTTTCAGGTTTTGAAATACTTGCCCCAGGGGTTTGATCACAGTCTGGTGCTCGCCCAGTAGCTGATCGACCACCAGGCCCGTTTTTTGCCCGCCGTACTGCACCACAACAATATTGTTTCGATGCTTTTCGCTATCTCCGGTATTCTTTTCACCAAACACATCGGCCAGGTGTAAATAGGGCATGACTTCACCGCGTAGATCGACATAGTCGCCTTTATCGTTATCCGTGTTTCGGTCATCAAGTTCGATGCATTCATCGACCAGGTCCAGCGGAATGACATAGGACGACTTGCCGACCTGAACCTGGAAACCGTCAATAATGGCTAGCGTCAACGGCAAGCGGATAGTGAAGCGAGTACCGGTACCGAGCTCACTGTCGACTGAAATCTGGCCGCGCAGCGCATCGATGTTTTTGTTGACCACATCCATGCCGACGCCACGACCCGAGATGCTGGTGACTTCTTCGGCAGTGGAAAACCCGGGCGCGAATATGAGCCGATTTATCTCGCCAGGCGTTAATTGCTGGCCAGCGGTTATCACTTCATTTTCAATTGCCTTGGCGATTAAAATATCCGGATTGAGACCTTTGCCGTCATCCGATATTTCAATTACGATACTGCCGGAATCGTGAAAAGCTTCGAGCTTTACGGTAGCGGTTTCAGGTTTGCCATTGGCAGCCCTGACATCTGGCATTTCGATTCCATGATCGAGCGAATTTCGAATCAGATGCATCAGTGGATCGCTGATTTTTTCCACCACAACCTTGTCCAGTTCGGTATCGCCACCGGATATCTCGAGGTTGATATTCTTGCCTAGATCCTTGCTGATATCGCGTACCACGCGCTTGAATCGGTTAAAAGTATCACCGATTTGCACCATGCGAAGGCTTAAGGTTGCATCCCGGATCTCCTCCACCAGGCGGCTCAAGTGCTCGGTCGTTTCGAGCAGTTCGTCCTGCTCGGTTTGTTTCGCCTTGAGTTCGGTGTGCGCACTGGAAATGACCAGTTCACCGACCAGATTGATCAGGTCGCCAAGTTTGTCGGCATTTACCCGTACCGATTGTTGTTCAACTCGCTTTGCTTCCTTGACCTTGATCTGCTTGTCTACTGCGGCGTCGATCACACGCGTATCGGCCATGCCCTTTTCGACCAATACTTCGCCCAACTGGGGTTTACTGACGACCTCGTCATGCTGATCGCCATCCTCACCGACGGTTTCGGTTACGGTATGATCACTCTGGTATTGCAGCGCCTCATCCAGTTCTTCTTTTGTCAGCGCGCCGGTGGTTACCAGAATTTGACCAATCGCCATATTCTCTTCGGGTAGCGCATCGATCAATGCGGTGTAATCCGCTAATTTGCTGCGCGGTGGCAAAATATGCAGTTGACAATCATCCTGAACAAACTCAAAAACATCGGCGATTGTCTCTTTCGATGCCGAAGTATTTAAATCGATCTCAAACCCGAGGTAACAGTTTTCCGGATTAATCTTTTCAAGCGCCGGTATTTCGGTGGATAACGTGAACATATTGACGATGTCGCCAACGGTATTTAAATATCTGAAAAATGACAGCGGATCCATGCCATTGGCAAGCACCTGGGGTTCGAATCGAATCGAAATATGCCAATAGTCGCTGCTCACCTGAATTGAGCTG
>QIJI01000415.1 GCA_003231795.1 Gammaproteobacteria bacterium | reverse complement strand
TGATAGGTTTGTCGTTTTCAGCTTATCTAGAATATCGGCGTGCTCGGTAACGATAACTATTGCTTTCACCTGGTGTATACATTCCTCAAAAGAAGCGACACTATTTTCCGAAGTCACCCAACTATCGAAAACACTTAGTAATGCCCCCTTTTTCAGTAACTGGTCGCGCACGCCAAAAAATGGTGATTCGCGTGGGTCGGCAACATTACGCTTATAGGCGACACCAAGCACCGCGATTCGGGTCCCCTTTATCGGATAGCCTCGCTCGTTCAACAGATCTTGCAAAATTGATACCGTATATTCAGGCATGCTGTTATTTGTCATTCGCGCCAGCTGAATCATTTCCGGCATGTAGCCAGCCTTTTTCGAGGCCGCTTTTAACCACTCAGGATCAACTGCAATACAATGACCCCCAACGCCAACTCCCGGATAAAATGGTCCTTTACCGAAAGGCTTGGTCGCCATGCCATCAATAATATCGACCACGTCG
Organism: Gammaproteobacteria bacterium; assembly: GCA_003231795.1. Classification (GTDB taxonomy): domain Bacteria; phylum Pseudomonadota; class Gammaproteobacteria. Next base: position 2,478 of record QIJI01000415.1, on the reverse strand, counting down.
AGCTCGAGCACATCACTAATTTTGGCAAGCTCGTTAACAAAAGCGATATTGACGTCGCGCACCGTATTCTCCATTGCCTTGACCGCCTCTGCATCGCGAATGGAGCGCATTTTTGTGACACTGCCCAAAGATACCTGCGCGATATGCAGTCCATCTTCGGTTTCGCTGAATTTCGGGGTCAGGCTCTTTTTGATTTCACGGACATCGTAAATATCGCCACCCAGAATTGACGCGTAGAATTCGGCTGCGAGATCTACTCCCTGTTGCGACAACGCACCGACAACTCTCGGAATATTCGCCGAAGTCCAGAAATGATCGCCGGGATTTACTCTCTCGGGACAATGTGCGAGGTGGAAATCGTCGCCGGCCTTCAATTTTGAACCTTGTTCAAGAATCGGCACGACTACCTGTTCACAGGTACCCGGAAACACGGTCGATTCAACTACAACCAGATCACCTTGTCGCAACAACGGCGCAATAGCCCGGCAAGCATTCTGTAACGGTATTAGGTCAGGATCATTGTTGTCATCGACAGGTGTTGGAACACATATTAGATAGATATCGCTATCGGCGATGCTATCGATTTCGGATGTGGCGCGGAAATTGCCGGATGCGCTTGCCTCTGACAACAAACCCTCCACAACATCATCCCTTAGATGACAACGACCGGCATTCAATGCAGCAACGATATCAACTTTTAAATCGACGCCGAGTACGGAATAACCCCGTATCGCACACAATGCCGCCAACGGCAGTCCCACATATCCAAGTCCGATAACCGCAACTGATTGGGAATCTGCATTCATTTCCTGGTTGCTTCAGTGACGTAACTCAGTACTTCGTCACGACAGTTCTCAAGCTGGCTTGCGGTGTCGACAATCAGATTGGCATATTCAGGTTCTTCGTAGGGGGAACTGATGCCGGTAAAATCAGGAATTTCACCGGCCCGGGCACGCTTGTACAAACCTTTGACATCGCGACTTTCACAGACTTCGAGACTGCTATTGCAGTAAATTTCATGAAAATCGACGCCTCCAATTTTGCGCACGTTTTCCCGATCTGCCCGAAACGGAGATATAAAGGCGGTCAATACAATGATGCCGGCTTCGACATACAGCATCGACATATGCCCGATTCTCCTGATGTTCTCCTTGCGATCCTCATCCGAAAATGAAAGGTCTGCACAAAGCCCGTGTCGAACATTGTCGCCATCGAGCACGAAAGTGCGGAAACCCTTCTGATATAGCTGCTCTTCTACCGAATGTGCCAGCGTCGACTTGCCCGCACCGGACAGCCCGGTAAACCAAAACAGTCCACCGAGGTGACCGTTTTGCTGTTCACGTCGTTCACGGGTTACGGTGGCATTGTGCCAGACTACATTACTGCTTTTTTCGTGTTCACTCATGATGCTTTTCCAAACTGTAGATTCAAACAATCGATAAACTCGGCCAGCGATGCCTGTGCCAGCGCATTGATTCCGGCCGCCGCCTTGCGCCCTCCACCGGACGGGAACTGACGACATAGCTCGTCGGCCCCGTCTTTGCGGTTATAAGGCGCTCGTACACTGACGCGATAATGGCCGTCACCCATATCGACCAGCAAAGCATGCGCCCGATCAGGGAACCGCTGGGCAAGATCGTTACCCATCACACCCACTATGCGTTTGGCCCAGCCCTCACAGGGCAACAGATAAACTGCCGCTGCTACGGATTCAGAATCGACCTGCGCCTTTTGCGCGCGCGCCATATCATCCCGGTACTGATTCAGTAATTCTGCGTAATCAGCCTCATTTTCAACAAAATCAAGCGGATTACGGTAGGGCCTGACCCGTTTAAATAGTTCAATCGGGTGAAACATCAGATCTTCGACCTCAAACCCATAGCCGTTGTAGTTCAGGCAGATACCCAGTTGTCGTAACTGCTCAAGCTCACTCGCAGCCAAATCAATCGACTGGCCCAGTTCTGAGGCCTGCTGATCAAAGTTGTCACCGTAGGCTCCAACCACGGCCCAGGCGGCTTCTGCCTGATTCAGATATTCATTGATAATCAGGCTGGTACAGGTATCAGCCGCCACGTCGATATGGCAATCCAGCATCTGATGTTGTGGAATATCGCCGGCAAAGTGATGGTCGGCATAGAAAACACGAGCGCCTGTGTCCAGCACAGCCAGCAAAGCATCGCGATTCTTGTCGAGCGAGATATCCAGCACCGTAATTTCGTCTCCCGCTGAAGCATCAACCTGTTGCAGCAATGCAATGTCGCGTTTCAAACCACTGATTAGCTGTGCATCGCGGGGTTGATTGAGACGCAATTGCTGTAACGCACAGATGCCGTCAGCGTCGCCGTTGAAAACGTCATAACAGGCCATAGGTGATCAGCTTCTATTAATGATCCCGCGATCAAGCCGCGGGATGACGAGTATCTGACCTCTAAAACGGTATATCATCGAAACCGTCATCCATCGGAGCGGTTTCCGGCG
>QIJI01000082.1 GCA_003231795.1 Gammaproteobacteria bacterium | reverse complement strand
GCGTCACCCGGTGTCGAATCGAACACAGCATTCCTCGTTTCGGAACGGCCGCTTTCATCCAGGAACCCGGCAGAGGCCTTCGCCTGGAATTAACATCGCGGCATCGGTTTTCAAAAGGTATTAATGTTGAATTACGTTCTGAAACCAGTCAGTGGAATAAATATCAAGTCCGGGCGGTTCTGGCTCGATTTGAAACCACTGGCGCTAAAAAACTGTTCGACATACCCACTTCGATAGCAGAGCAAACATTTGACGAGCTAAGCCAGGGTTTTCAGCCTGGTTTCCTGTTTTACGATGACTATCCGTTGATCGCTTCAATGTCGGCTGTACAATTCGGCAAAGTGACCCCGGAATTTACCCAATGCATTACCCAACTTCATCGTGACAATTTCAGTGATGTCCGGATCAGCAGCATTTTGTTCGGGCCGGATGAAGAATTTGCCAGTCTCGAGCAAGAAGATACGGCATTTAAAAAGATGTTCGAATATCTGGCCGTTGACGATTCTATTTCCGATATCCTGATCACCGGGTATACTGATAAAACCGGTAACGCCTGTTATAACAAAGGATTATCCGAACGACGAGCCCTGTATGTATATGATTTACTGGTCGCACTGGGGATCGATTCCACCATGTTACGGGTTGACTCCCTGGGTGAACGTAAACAGACAAAAAACGGAAACAAATATTCGCGTGCGGCCAATCGGCGGGTTACGGTCGAACTCCGGCGCCAGCCTTAGCTCCCTAGCCGGAACAATTCATAAACATACTCGTGCCCTTGCTTGTTCTTTGCTTTTACAGGGAATTATCCTCAATCGACCGGATCAATAAGTCCGGTGTTCAATCGGATAATTCCCTGTAAAAACAAGGCCCGGCCCATTCATCACAACGCCATCACGGCAGTTTACGAATTTTCCGGGCTAGACTACGACTCGCGGCCCTGCCGGGAAAATTTCGAATTCCAGTAAACTTCACTACCACCTTCAGAACGGGACTGAGAACGCGCCAGAATAAAGAGTAAATCCGATAGCCGGTTAAGGTACTGACGCGTTATTTGATTGACCTTCTCGACTTGATTCATCCCGACCAGACAGCGTTCAACCCTGCGGCAAACGGTACGAGCCAACTGTAAACTCGCAACGCTGCCCGATCCGCCGGGAAGAATAAATTCCTTGAGTCTCGGCAAGTCACTATTGAAGGTTTCAGCGTTACTATCCAGATAATCCACATAGCTATCATCAATCAACAGTTTGCCCGGTTGACATAGTTCCGCTCCGATATCGAACAGGTCGTGCTGTATCGAAAATAACAAGGCCTGCATTGGACCGGGGTCGAGCAAACTTAAAGTTACGCCGAGAGTTGCATTGAGTTCGTCAACTTCTCCCATTGCCTGTACTCGTACGTCGTCTTTGTTTCGTCGACTGCCATCGGCCATTCCAGTGGTACCTTTGTCACCCGTTCGTGTCACAATTTCAGAAAGTCGGTTTCCCATCATTATTTCCTGCGAGTGAAAGCTTCTCGGGCCGTTCGGTGAGGCCCGTATTCAGGCCCGCGATATTAGCAGATAGGTTAAACGTTTGTTAAGCAACCTCTGATTAATTATCGATGCGGAATTTATCCTTCATCATTTGCGTCGCCTGGCGTTCTGTCGCATGATTCCCATCTTGAATGAATCTCTCCCCAGGACCTGTGTTTAGTTTCAAATCCCGTGCATGGCAGTTAGGCCTGATCGCAATATTGCTGGTATTTACCTACCTGCTCAGCCTGACATCGACCGTATCAACCTTCGAATACGACCTGTTTATCTACATACTCGGCCTCCAACCCGATGATCGAGAACTGGTTGCGATTACATCGATAAGTTTTGCGCCGCAATGGTCCGTACTACTGATTTACGGTTTGATCATGGCCATCTATGTACGTCGCTACACGCGTTCACCCACGACAGCAATATCGATTTTAACCGTTATTCTGGCGCTGTTTGGCCTGATGATGATGGAAGTGATGCTGGCGGTTTTCCTGCAATTTTTCCTGCCGATTGTGTTTCCCGCGTTGGTCATGTTGCTACTCTCGGCATTTTACTGGGCGCTGGCTGTTTACGGGCGCTTTGTCACCAGCGGCATTTTTCACCAGGACCCGATTACCCTGGACGGTATTCGTCAGCGCATTGAACAGGGCGAACTGAAAACAGCCCTGTTTATGCTCAAACAATGCCCGTATAGCGACGAGTTGCTCGAGATCGGTTATGAACTGGGTATGTTGCTGGAATCCAACAAGCACTGGGCGAGTGCACTTAATCTGTATCACTGGCTGTCAAAATACGATCCCGGCTTAAGTGATTTCGTAACCCGCATCGAGGAGATACGTAAAAACAGGGCAACCTTGCTCGAGCTTGGCAAAACCTTGCCAATTGCAGAACCCGAATCACCGATGATCGGTCACTATCGGCTGGTGAAAAAAATTGCCAAGGGCTCTACAGCGGTAGTTTATGAAGCCACCGATGTTCGTACCCACAACCGGGTTGCATTGAAGGTCATGACTGCACTTAAAGACGAACAGAACGAGCACAATCGCATCAAACACTGGCTCGATGAGGCGGTTATTGTGTCGCAGCTGGATCATCGAAATATCGTCAAAATCCATGACGCGGAGATGCGAGATAAAGATGCTTATATTGCAATGGACTACATATCCGGCTACTCCATGTCGCTACGCCTGCGAAAGCGCGAGTATTTGACGGTCGGAGAATGTATTCGTATTTCAAAATCGATGCTGGCTGCCCTGGCCGTGGCGCATAGCCATGGCGTGATTCATGGTGATATCAAACCCGCCAATATTATTTTTGATTCGCAAAATGACACCTATATTCTGACCGATTTTGGTGCTGCTTTCAGCGAAGGGCAGGAACGGGGAGTGGATAGGATGATCGTCGGTACACCTGCCTATATGTCGCCCGAACAACTGGAAGGCAAGAAACTGGATGG